>JANMJC010000099.1:0-1630 GCA_031371185.1 Paracoccaceae bacterium
GTCCAGCGCCCAGGCTGCCTTGCGCTTGCCGATCGCGTTCCAGGTCCAGACCGTGTTCTCGTTCAGCGCCGCCATATGGGCCACCGGCACCACGATGCTGCCCGTGGGCGAAGTGACGCGGGCATGATCGCCCTCTTCAAATCCCTGCCCTTCCCAGACCTTCGTCGGGACATAAAGGAAATTCCTGCCCCGGATCTGGCGCAGCCAGGCGTTCTGGGAGCCCCAGGAATGGTACATGTCCATCGGGCGCTGCGTCAGGGCGTGCAGGGGATAGCCCGCCTCGTCGGCCTCGCCAAAGGGTGGGTACCAGACCGGCAGCGGGTCCATCGCCTGTTTCAGCCGCGCGCGCAGGTGGTCGGGGGGCTGGATGAACCCCTGGCCCTCGGCGGCGAGTTGAAAGCGGCGCAGCGGTTCGGACCAGATGTTGAACAGATAGGGCTGGGGGGATTCGTAGAACGAGCTTGCCACCGCCCAATCCTGATAGGCCGCGTTCCATGGCTTGTAGAACGCGGCTTCGGCCGGCACATGGTTCTGAAAGAACCCGCCATTGTCGATATAGGCCTGCATCTGGTTGGGGTTGGCCTCGCCGCGCCCGACCTTGTCGCCCTCCGCACCGCGAAACCCCATCAGGGGACCGACGCCGGGGCGGCGGATGTGGTTGACGATGTAATCGGCGTAATCCTTGAACTTGGCCGAGCCGTCGTCCTTGACCATCCCCGGCAGCCCCAGCCGCACCCCCAGATCCAGCAGAACCGACTGGAAGCCGCGCACTCCAGCATGGCCGGGGCGGTCGGGCGGCACCACCGGCCAGCGGATGCTGTCGCCCGCCGCGTCGGGTTCGGATATCGGGCGGTCCAGCAGGCTGATGCAGTCGTGCCGCTCCAGATAGGTGGTGTCGGGCAGGATCAGGTCGGCATAGGCCACCATTTCCGATGCATAGGCGTCGGAATAGATGATGCGCGGGATCAGATATTCGCCCTTGGCGTCGGTGTCGGTCAGCATCGCCATGACCTGCGCGGTGTTCATCGACGAATTCCACGCCATGTTCGCCATGTACAAAAACAGCGTGTCGATGCGGTAGGGATCGCCGGCATGGGCGTTGGGGATCACCATATGCATCATGCCATGGGCCGACAGCGGGTTTTCCCAGGTAAAGGCCTTGTCGATGCGGGCCGGGCTGCCGTCGTCCTTCAGCGCCAGTTGTTCGGGCCCGCGCACATAGCCCAGATGTGGTCCGGACAGGGGTTTGCCCGGGGCGGCTGCGAAATGCGGCGTCGGATGGGCCTCGACCGGTTTGGGATAGGGCGGCTTGAACCGGTAGCCGCCCGGCACCTCGACCGTGCCCAGCACGATCTGCAGCAGATGCAGGGCGCGGGCGGTCTGAAAGCCGTTGGAATGGGCCGAAATACCGCGCATGGCGTGAAACGAGACCGGGCGGCCGGTCATCCTGTCATGGGCATCGCCGCGAAAATCGGTCCAGGGTTGGGCGATCTCGATGGCCTCGTCAAAGGCGACCCGGGCCAGTTCGGCGGCCAGCATGTGGATGCGCGCGGCCGGGATGCCGCAGCGCGCGGCCACGGCTTCGGGGGCGTAGTCGGGCGACAGATAGCGCTCGGCCATATGCTGAAAC
>JANMJC010000203.1:0-8303 GCA_031371185.1 Paracoccaceae bacterium
GAACGTTGCATGTATGCAATCTTTGAGCGCCGATGTCAAGCTTCGTAACCTAATCCACGCAACACGCACGCCCTGATGGCGTTCAGCATGTCAGCCGGCAAGACGCTGGTCTGATAGAGTCGTTTGCCATCGGGGCCCATGCCCAAATAGAGCAAAAAGAAGCGGTGGAAGCCCACAGCCTAGACGAGATCGCCCTTCACCCAGCGTGATTTGTTTCCCCAAAATACCGGCAATTCGAATGGAATGTCGATTTCGCAGTGGTAGGGCATCATTTGCAGTGGCGCAGTGGTACTAAGCGGTACAACGGTCACCAATTTGCCACGGGCTTTGATCGGTGGGGCGACGACGATTGCCAGACGCCGCTTTACCATTTCGGGCGGCTTAAATCCTTGATCAAAATCGACGGTCACAATCGTCCCCATTTTCGGAGCATAACTTAGGACCATTGATCTACAGCATCCCCGGCACAACCTGATCGGGCGGGCGGTGTCCGTCCGCAAAGGTCTTGATGTTGATGATCACCTTTTCGCCCATCTCGATCCGGCCCTCCAGCGTGGCAGAGCCCATTTGCGGCAACAGGACCACATTGGGCAGGCCCTTCAGCATGGCGGCGGTTTCGCTTGCGTTTTCATAGACATCCAGCCCCGCCCCGGCAATCTCGTGGGCTTTCAGGCCCCGGGCCAGCGCGGTTTCGTCGATCACCTCGCCGCGCGAAGTGTTCACGATCACCGCCGAGGGTTTCAGCAGTTTCAGGCGGCGGGCGTTCAGAAGGTGATAGGTTGACGGCGTGTGCGGGCAGTTGACCGAGACGATATCCATCCGGGCGACCATCTGGTCCAGGCTTTCCCAATAGGTCGCTTCCAGTTCGGCCTCGACCTCGGGGCGCAGGCGGCGTCGGTTGTGGTAATGCACCTGCATCCCGAAGGCGCGGGCGCGGCGCGCCACGGCCTGACCGATGCGACCCATGCCCAGAATGCCCAGACGCCGCCCGCCCAGACGCCCGCCCAGAAAAGCCATCGGCGACCAGCCGGTCCAGGTGCCCGACTGCATGGCGGCCAGCCCTTCGGGAATGCGGCGGGTCGCGGCCAGGATCAGCGCCAGCGTCATGTCGGCGGTATCCTCGGTCGTGACGCCCGGCGTGTTGGACACCAGGATCCCCCGAGAGCGCGCGGTCGCCACATCGATGTTGTCCACGCCCGCGCCGTAATTGGCAATCAGGCGCAGCCTGTCGCCGGCCTGCGCGATCAGGGGGGCGTCGATGTGGTCGGTGATCGTGGGCACCAGCACATCGGCACGGCGCATCGCGGCGGCCAGTTCGTCGCGGGTCATGCCGGCATCGCTGTCGCGCAGTTCCACATCGAACAATTCCTTGAGCCGGGTTTCAACCGGTTCTGGCAAGCGTCGCGTGACGACAACGCTTGGGCGGGTTGCGGGCATGAAGGTTTCTCCAGTCTTCTGTCGCCGTTCAGGTCAGGGCCCCGGTCCATTCCGACGTCGGCCTGCGCACAACGGCGGTCTTTCAAATCGGCGCGTCAGGTGTCAGAGTGGCGTCAAGCCGGGCGGACCACAAGCCCCGGCAAACAGAGGCCGAGACAAAGGACGCCTGCCCGCGCAATTTTCTTGCGCAGGCGTCGTTGAAAGGCGGGCGGTAGGGAACGATGAACATGACAAAGCTCGGGGCCCGGGCCATGGGGCTGGCGTTGATCTGGGTTGCAGTACAGGCGGTTGCCCAGCAAACCGCGCCGGCACCGGCTGTGCCATCCGATCCTGCCGCCCCGACTGCCGCCGCGACCGCCGCCGCTTCGGCCCCCCCATCGGCCACGGCGAAAGGGGACGACGGGCTTGGCCCGGTCACCAAACTGGCCTTGCCGCGCTACGTCTCGTTGAAGACCAGCGAGGGCAACGCCCGGCGCGGCCCCGGCCTGACCCACCGCATCGACTGGGTCTTTACCGCCGCAGGCATGCCCCTGCGGGTAACGGCAGAATACGAGAACTGGCGTCGGGTCGAAGACGCCGACGGGGCGGGGGGGTGGATTCACTACACGCTTTTGTCGTCGGCCCGAACCGTCCTGATCACCGAAGACATGGCAGAATTCCTCAACCGGCCCGAGGCCGGGGCCACGGTGGTCTATCAGGCCGAATATGGCGTGATCGGGCGGATATTGGAATGTGACCCCGATTGGTGCAGGGTTTCGGTCGACGGGACCAGGGGCTGGGCGCTCAAGACCGCCCTGTGGGGGGTCGATCCGGGCGAAATCGTCGAATAGATTGCGCGATCCTGTGCCGGCAAAGTCACGCAAACGGCTCTGCCTGCCGGGCGCCGCTTGAACACGGATCAGCGGGCTGCGATAGAAAGGGGGGCGGGCCGCGCGAACTCGCCGGTCGGAAGGCGGGACCTCATGGCAGGCTTTGGCAAATCGACAGGCGGTTCGACACGTCTGAACATCTCGGCCGGTCTTGTCTCTGTCGTCGTTGCGGTGACGCTGGTTCTGCTGAAGCTTTGGGCCCTGGGTCAGACCGGGTCCTTGTCGGTGGCGGCGTCGCTGGCCGATTCCGCGCTGGATCTGATGATTTCGCTCGTGGCGCTGGCGGCTACCATCTATGCGGCCAAGCCCGCCGACGATGACCACGCCTTTGGCCACACCTCGGTCGAGGATCTGACCTCGCTGGCGCAATCGGTGTTCATTCTGGTTTCTGCCGGCGCGATCAGCCTTTCAGCGCTGCATCGGCTGTGGAGCCCGCAGCCCACGGTCCTTGCATCCGAAAGTCAGGGCATCGCCGTGATGACGCTGTCGATCTTTCTGACGGCGGGGCTGGTCCTGTGGCAGGGCTATGTCGCCAGACGGACCGGGTCGAAGGTGATCGCGGCGGACCGGCTGCATTACATCGGGGACATGCTGCCGGCCCTCGGGTCGATCCTGTCGCTGTGGGCGGCGCATCGCTATGGACTGACCAGCATCGATTCGGTGGTGGCGCTGGCGGCCGCGCTGTTCATGGCCCTGTCGGCGCTGCGCATCGGCAAGGCGGCCTGGGATGCGTTGATGGACCGCAGGGCCGACCCGGCGGTGATTGCGGGGATCGCAGAGATCGCGGGCCGCTGGCCGGGGGTTTACGGCCATCACGATCTGAAGACCCGAATGGCGGGAAGCCGGACCTTTGTGAACATCCATATCGAACTGGACGGCGACCAGACCCTGCGCGAGGCCCATGCCATCGGGGCCGCGCTGCGGCAGGCGATCTTGCATACCTACCCAAATTGCGATGTCATCATACATAAGGATATTGCGGGATCCTCGGGTAACGCACATAAACCAGTGCACTGATTTTTTGTCCAAGTGGTTAGTTTTCTCCGTAGCTTCGGATCGGCTCTTGAAATCCTCGTCTGGGGGCATATTTTGCGACTTCAATTCTTCAAGTGTGCAATAGGGGGAATCAGCCATGACCACTGAACGTCGCCCCTATCGGCGCGAGGCCGAAGACCTGCGCCGCGAGGCGCTGATTTCGGCGGCGCTGGATCTTGTGGCGGAAGGTGGCCCCAAGGCGGCGACCGTGCGCGCGATTGCCGAGAAGGCCGGGGTCACGGCGGGATTGATCCGGCACTATTTCAACTCGAAGGACGAGTTGGTGCGCGAAAGCTATCGCCACCTGATGGACCGGATGACGGCGGACAACGCCCTTGTTCTGGAAGACGCCAGCGGCAACCCCGAGGCGCGTCTGGCGCGTTTCGTCGCGGCCTCGCTGTTGCCCCCGGTGGTTGATCCGACCCGGCTTGGCTTGTGGGCGGGGTTCCTGCATGGGGTCCAGAAGGATCCCCAGATCCGCAAGGTCCATGTGCACACCTATCTGGTCTACCGCGACCTTTTGCAAAGCCTGATTGCCGACCTGCCGCGCGCGGTATCCCCCGAAACGCTGCGGGCAAACGCGATTGCCTGCAACGGGGTGATCGACGGGCTGTGGATGGAGGCCTCGGCGGTACCCGAAATGTTCGAGGACGGAGAGATCCTGCGCATCGGTCTGACTGCGGTTGGCGCGATCCTGGGGGTTGATCTTTTGCGGGCCCATGTGCCCCACCCGGAGGGGCCCACATGAGATACGCGGCGATCACCGACAGGCTTCAGGGTCTTGGCGGTGCGAAATGGGAGATCCACAATCTGGCCCGCGCGATGCAGGCGCAGGGCCGGGAGGTGATCGAACTGACCATCGGAGAGCCTGACGTGGCCACCCCCGCCGATCTGGTGACGGCGGCGAAGGCGGCAATCGACGGCGGCCGTCTGGGCTATTCCAACGGGCGCGGCGAAACCAGGCTGCTGGCGGCGCTGGCCGCCCGGTACAGCGCGCGCAGCGGGCGACGCATCGGCGCCGATCAGATCGTGGCGCTGCCGGGCACCCAGACCGCGCTGTTCGCGGTGATGATGTCGCTTTTGGGTCCGGGCGACGAAGTGATTGTCGGCGATCCGATGTATGCCACCTACGAGGGCATCATCGCGGCCACCGGGGCGGTTTCGGTGCCGGTGGCTCTGCGCCCCGAGGCGGGCTTTCGCCTGCAGGCCGCCGATGTGGCCGCGCGGATCACGCCGCGCACCCGGGTTCTGTTCCTGAACACGCCGCACAATCCGACCGGGGCGGTGCTGACGCCACAGGACATCGATGCTTTGGGTCGGCTGGCCCGGAAGCACGACCTTTGGATCGTCTCGGACGAAGTTTACGAAGAACTGGTCTTTCCCGGCACGCGGTTTCACTCGCCCTTTGACCGGGCCGATCTGGCCGACCGCGTGGTGGTGACCGCCTCGATCTCGAAATCCCACGCCGCGGCGGGGTTCCGGTCGGGCTGGGCGGTAGGTCCGGCGGACTTTGCCGAACGGATGCTGCCTCTGGCCGAGGCGATGCTGTTCGGCAATCAGCCCTTCATTGCCGACATGACCGCCCTGGCGGTGTCGCGGCCGTCGACGGTGGCGCCGGGCATGGCCGAAAGGTATTCCCGACGCGCGGCGCTGGTGCGCCAGTTGCTGGACGGCGTGCAGGGTCTGCGGGTGAACACACCGCAAGCGGGCATGTTCGCGCTTCTGGATGTGCGCGCCACCTGCCATTCCGGCCTTTGCTTTGCTCGGTCGCTGCTGACCGAAAAGGGCGTGGCGGCGATGCCGGGTGAAAGTTTTGGCACCGGTCTGGCGGGCTGGCTCCGCCTCAGCCTCACGCAGGACGAAGCCACGATTGCCCAAGCCTGCGCGCTGATCGCCGAATTCGCCCAAAGCCGTCAGGGAGCCGCTGCATGAAGACTGTCGGAGAGCGGATCGTCGAGGGCCTTGCGGCGCGCGGCGTCGAAGTGGTGTTCGGCATTCCCGGCGTTCACACGGTCGAGATGTACCGCGGGCTGTCGGGCAGCCCGGTGCGCCATGTGACGGCGCGCCACGAACAGGGCTGCGCCTTCATGGCCGATGGCTATGCCCGCGCATCGGGAAAGCCGGGGGTGGCGCTGGTCATCACCGGGCCGGGCATCACCAACGCCCTGACCGCGATGGCGCAGTCCCGCGAAGATTCGGTGCCGGTTCTGGTGATTTCCGGCGTCAACAATCGCGCCTCATTGGGCAAGGGCATGGGGCGGCTGCACGAATTGCCCGATCAACAGGCGATGGTGCGCACTCTGTGCCCCAGTCGCCAGATCACCGATCCGGCGCAGGTGTCCGAGGTTCTGGACTGGGCCTTTGCCACCATGGCCACCGGGCGTCCCGGCCCGGTGCATATCGAGGTGCCGACCGATGTGATGCCTTTGCCCTGCCCGCCCCTGCCGGCCCCGGCCGCCCTGCCCGCGCGCCCACAGGCCCCTGCGGCCGATCTGGCGCAGGCGGCAGCGCTGTTGAACGCAGCCAAGTCGCCGGTGATTGTCGCAGGTGGCGGCGCTCGCGGACAGGACGCCGCCCTGCGCGCGCTGGCCGCTCGGCTGGACGCGCCGGTGATCCAGACGGTAAACGCGCGCGGCATGTTGCATGGCCACGCGCTGTGCGTGCCGGCCTCGCCTTCGATGCAAGCGGTGCGCGACCTGATCGCAGGGTCGGACCGGGTGTTGGTGCTGGGCAGCGAGATCGGCCAGACCGATTTTGACATGTATGCCACGGGCTCCCTGCCCGCCCTGGACGGCATGATCCGGGTCGACATCTGCCCCGACCAGTTGGCGCGCCACCCGGCCAGCCTGACCGTGCAGGCCGATGTCGGGGAATTTGTGGCCGCCCTGGTACCGCATCTCGCGCCAAAACAGGCCGAGGGGGCGGCGCGGGCCGAAGCAACTCGCACCAGGGCGCGCGCCGATCTGGGCGCGATGAATGCGCCGATGCCCGGCCAGTTGCAGATGGTCGAGGCCATTCGCTCCGCCCTGCCGGCTTGTGTGATCGTGGGCGACAGCACCAAGCCGGTCTATGCCGCCAACCTGTATTATGACCACGACCGGGCGGGCGGCTGGTTCAACGCGGCCACGGGTTTCGGCGCCCTGGGCTTTGCCCCGGGGGCGGCCGTTGGCGCGGCTTTGGCCCTGCCCGGCGTGCAGGTGGTCTGCCTGATCGGGGATGGCGGGCTGCAATTCAGCCCCGGTGAATTGCGCACCGCGGTGGACGAGGGCCTGCCGATCAGCTTTGTGGTCTGGAACAACGCCGGCTTTCTCGAAATTGCCGAGGCGATGCGCGGGGCGAACACCGAGGTGATCGGCTGCACGCCCTCGCCGCTGCGGATGGAGCCTTTTGCAGCGGCCTGCGATCTGCCCTTCACCTCGATCCCGCCAGAGCCCGAGCTGCTGACCTGGGCCCTGTCGCAGCCCTGCGATGGCCCCCGGATGATCGAAGTTCGGGTGAAACGCTGATATTCCTGCTGTGCCACCTTTGATTTGATCAAATTATCCGGCATAAGGGGGCACCGATGCAGGAGTCTTTGCCCATGACCACCGAACTGATCGCCGGCGTGCGCCGTGACCGGCTGGAGCGCCTTGCCACCCGCGAGGCGCGACGCTTTGCGGCGGGGCGGCCAAAGTCGCGGGCGGCAGCCAAGGGGGCGCAGGTCTTTGTCGACGGCGTGCCGCTGCACTGGATGAAGGACTGGCCGATGCCGCATCTGCCCTATGTGGTCAAGGCCAAGGGCGCGCGCATCACCGATCTGGACGGCTACGAGATCGACGATTTCTGTCTGGGCGACACCGGGTCGATGTACGGCCATTCGCCCGCTCCGGTGGCAAAGGCCATTCGCCATCAGGCGACGCGCGGGTTGACCTATATGCTTCCCACCGCCGACGCCTTGGCCGCCGGGCACCTGCTGTGCGACCGCTTTGGCGATTTCCGCTGGCAGATCGCCACCACCGCCACCGATGCCAACCGCTTTTCGATCCGCGTGGCGCGGGCGGTCACCGGGCGGCCAAAGATTCTGGTGTTTCACGGCTGCTATCACGGCACCGTCGATGATGTGATGGTCGAACTGTCGAACGGCAAGACGCAGAACCGTGCGGGGCTTCTGGGGCAGGTCGCCGATCTGACCCAAGGGGCGGTTGCCTGCGAATTCAACGATCTGGCGGGGGTCGAGGCGGCCCTGGCGCGGGGCGATGTCGCCGCTATCCTGACCGAGCCGGTGATGACCAATTCCTGCATGGTCCTGCCCGACCCGGGGTTTCACGACGGTTTGCGCGCCCTTGCCGACCGTTACGGCGCGCTGCAGATCCTGGACGAGACCCACACGATTTCCAGCGGTCTGGGCGGCTACATGCGCCTGCACGGGCTGACCCCCGACATGTTCGTGGTCGGAAAATGCGTGGCGGGTGGCATGCCGACGGCGGTCTGGGGCATGACCCCCGCCGTCGCCGAGCGCTACCAGATCGCGAACGGCAAACGTGCCTCGGGCCATTCGGGCATGGGCACCACGCTGTCGGCCAACCCGATGCAGTTCGCCTGCCTGCGCGCCACCCTGGCCGAGGTGATGACCGCCCCCAACCACGCCCATATGGAAAGCCGCGCGAAGCGCCTGCACGACGGCCTTGCCCGGGTCATCGCCCGCGTCACGGCCCCCTGGCATGTGGTCCGCGTCGGCGCCCGGGTCGAATTCATCTGCGCCCCCGGCCCCCTGCGCAATGGCACCGAGGCGGCGCTCGCCCATCAGCCCGAACTGGAGGCCGCCCTGCATGTGGCCCTTGTCAACCGCGGTTGCCTGATCGCCCCGTTTCACAACATGATGCTGATCTGCCCCAAGACGACGAACCGGCAGGTCGATCGCCTGATCGCTGCCTTTGACGAAGTGGTCACCACGCTTTTCAGCCCCGCCCCCCCGGCCGAGGC
>JANMJC010000217.1:0-3044 GCA_031371185.1 Paracoccaceae bacterium
CCGTGCTGGCCCTGCCTGCGGTGGCGGCCGATCTGACGCCCGGGTCTTGGCGGCTGGTCCTGCTGGACGGTGTTGAGTTCGGCGCGACCGCGACTCTGGTGATCGGGCCGGATGGCCGGATCAGCGGGCAGGCCCCGTGCAATGCGTGGTTTTCCCGGGGTTTGCGGGCGGATGGGGCGTTGTTCGGCCCCATCGGATCAACCAGGATGGCCTGTGAGGCGCTTGGGCTGGAAAATGCCTTCTTCGAGGCCCTGTCGATGATGCGCTCCGCCGAAACCTTACCCGAAGGCCTGACCCTGCGCGGCGACGGGCGCGAAATGCTTTTTGTCCCTCACAAGGATTAGACGATGCGCGCCGCTTCCCTGATCATCGCCCTGGCCCCGCTTCTGGCCGCGTGCCAGACCAATCCGGGGGTGGATACGGCCCTGCCGACGGCAAGCGGCACCTATCTTCTGACCGAAATCGACGGGGCGGTGGCGCAATGGCCGGTCACTTTGGGATTTGGCGATGCGGGGCGGATTTTTGGTCAGGCGCCGTGCAACCTGTACTTCGGCACCGCGTCGCGCGAAGGTTCCGCGATTGCCATCGGGGCCATCGGCATGACCGAAATGGCCTGCATGGACCAGAGCCAGATGCAAGGTGACGCGACCTTTGCCGCCCTGATGGTGCAGATGGATCGGGTGGTCGAGGCGGGCCCCCTTCTGACCCTGACCGGCGCGGGCCATGTCATGGTGTTTCGCGCGCAGTAGGGGCTGCGGCGATTTGGCCCTGTCGCTGCCTTGAGGTGATGGTACTGTGTCCCTTGAACCCCCGGAGGAGAAGATGCCGAAACTCGTGCGCCTTTACATCGTCTGTGTGCTGACCGGCTTTGGCATTTCCGCCTTGTTTCTGGGGTTTCTGTTGTGGCAGGACGTGATGGGCCTGCGCGGGCTGATCTTTGGCTCGGATCAGGGCTTTGTGGCCGCGCTGATGCTGTTCGTCTTCAACGGGTCGCTGTTCGCCGGCGTGCAGTTTGCCGTGACGGTCATGGCGATGGCCGACGATGATCAGGGCCCGCGCGGTGGTCGCAAGATGCCGACCCGTCTGCCGCAGCGGCTGGTACCGGTCAGGATCGAGCAAACGGCAGCGCCCAGGCGCTAGCCTTGCAGCGGTGAAAAGTGGCGGGCCCGCAGCGGCCGTGGGGCCGAAGGTTTCCCGAGAGCCAGAGGTCTCAGGTGGGCGCCAGATAACAAGACCGGAATCCTGCCAGAGCCAGCCCCCGTTCATTTGCTTATCGGCCACTGGAAAATTTGGCCCACACGCGAAGAGCAGCACCCGCCACCCCCACAGATAGGCGCGATTGGCGATTGCCGCAAGAGCGGTGACGGGCCTATCGGGCGCGCAGCCACCTGGTCCGGGTCTTGACCAGATAGACCGCCGCCGCACACAGGGCCGACAGGCTCAGGGCCCAATGCCAATGGGGCGAAACGGGGACAGGCGCGGGCCCCAGCTTGGCCAGTCCCAGATTGACCAGATACAGCGCCAGAACCGCGCCAAAGGCCGAAGTATATTCGCGGCTGATCACCATGCGCAGCGAAAATCCCCGGGCGGGGGCGATATAGTCGGCGAATTTCGGCCAGAATGCCGGGGTCCTGTCGCACCAGTCGGCATAGTCCTGACCGAACTTGGTCGCCAGAAAACTTTCTTCGGCGGCGATGATGCGTTCGTAATAGGGCACCAGAACCAGCGCCAGAAGCACCCCAAGCGTCAGACTTTGCGCATAAAGCACGATGCCCAGATACATCAGGCAATTGCCCAGATACAAAGGGTTGCGCAGTTGCGAATAGATGCCGGTGGTGTTCAACTCGGACGCGATCTGTTCCTTGACATTGCGCCCCGAGGTGCGCGGATCGACAAAGGACACGGTCAGGATGCGCACCCCCTCGCCGGTCAGAACCATCAGGATGCAGGCCACCGACCAGAGATAGCCCGCGATGGGGCCAAGGGTCTGGTCGATCCGGGGGCCCTTGGTCAGGACGTAGATCAACAGGGGCACGACGCCCAGAAGAACATAGCTGCGCCAGCGGAACAGGCGGGTTCCGGTCTGGGCCATTTGGTCGTGCAGGCGCATTCGCGGCTCCGTCAACGGTTCGGGCAACATCTGCAGGCTTGTGGCGGCAAAGCGGGCAGGGGTCAAGCCTGCGGGCAAGGGCATTGACCGGCGCAGGCAGGGTCTGGACAGATGTTCATCTTTCGTTCATCATTCCGCCATGGATGCCCCCTTGCCCCTGTCTTCCGAAACCCTGACCGGCGACACCCTGCCGTCGATGCCCGGCAGCCGTCTTGCGCGCGGCGTGGCGCGGGCGCTGCGGCAGTTCGATTTCGTCTCGGTCGAGGAATTCGTGCCCACGCCCGGCCTGCGCGTCGATGTGCTGGCCCTGGGGCCCAAGGGCGAGATCTGGGTGATCGAATGCAAATCCAGCCGCGCCGACTATATGGTGGATCGCAAGTGGCAGGGCTATCTGGAATGGTGCGACCGGTTCTTCTGGGCGGTGGGCGGCGATTTCCCGGTCGATCTGCTGCCCGAGGGAAGCGGGTTGATCCTGGCCGACGCCTACGATGCCGAGATCGTGCGCATGGGGCCGGATACGCCCTTGGCTCCGGCGCGGCGCAAGGTGATGATGCAGAAATTCGCCCGCCATGCCGCCAGCCGGTTGCAGGGCTACCGTGATCCCGGGGTTGCGGGCCTGGTGGCGCTGTAGGGAAGGGGTCTGTTTCGGGCCGACCTGAAAACGCTCTGGGAGAGCGTTTTTCGGTCCGTTGACTGAAGGCGCGAGCCGAAAGCCAAGGGGTTGTCCGCAGGCCCCGGGTTTCAGGAATTGGGGCGTGCCTGCCTTGGCTGGCGCGGTAACGCGCCTGCCGGGGGGCAGGCAGGCGCGGCCCAGTTCGATTGAAGTCAAATTGGACAAGAAACAGAAGACAGCAAAAACGCGGGCCCCCTACCGCCGCTGCTTCGGCTTGGCCCCGTCCGACATGACGCGCGCGGCTTCGGCGGCGGCGCGCAG
>JANMJC010000230.1:0-7622 GCA_031371185.1 Paracoccaceae bacterium
GCTAGTACCCTTGTGGATGCCGTGCCGAAATCACTGGCGGGCGATGCCGGATTGGCCTTTGAACGCTTCCAATGGCGCATGAAAAAAGACCGCACTGCAGATGCCACTGCCCTGATCTTGGAGCGCAGCGATACTGCCGCACAGCTGGGCGATCCCGCCGCTTGGGCCGACCGTCGCGCCACCTTGGCACGCGCCTTGATGCGCTCAGGCCAGCCCCGCGATGCCTACAAAGTCGCCGCCCGCAACCAAATGACTGCGGGCCAAGATTATGCTGATCTTGAGTTTCTGGCAGGCTTCATCGCCCTGCGCAAACTGGGCGATGCCGACCGTGCGCTGGAGCATTTCAGTCATCTGAAAACCGCCGTCGCCACGCCGATCAGCCTGGCCCGCGCCGATTACTGGACGGGCCGCGCCTTCGAGGCCAAGGGCGATGCCGCCGGGGCGCGCGCGGCCTATCAATCCGCCGCGCGCTATCAGACCGCCTACTACGGTCTTCTCGCCGCCGAAAAGCTGAACCTGTCGCTGGACCCCGCCCTGATCAGCGATGTCCGCCCGAACGGTGACTGGCGGGCCGAACCCTGGGCGCGCTCTTCGGTTCTGGCCGCCGCCACGCAGCTTTCTGCCGCCGGAGAGCGGACCCTGGCCAAGCGTTTCACCCTGCATCTGTCCGAAAGCCTGACGGACGGCCAACTGCCGCTGTTGGCCGAAGCGGCCTTTGACATGAACGAGCCGCACATTGCCGTTCTGATCGCCAAAGCCGCCGCCGAACGCGGGCTGATCCTGCCGCGCTCCTATTTCCCCCTGCCCGATCTGGTGCCGGGCAACCTGCCGGTCAGCCGCGCCCTTGCCTTGTCGATCGCGCGCCGCGAATCCGAATTTGACACCCGCGCTCGGTCGCCCGCCGGGGCGCAGGGGTTGATGCAACTGATGCCGGGCACCGCGCAGGCCACCGCCAAGTCCCTTGGGATGGACTATCAAGAGGCCTGGCTGACCGCCGACCCCGCCTACAACGTCACGCTCGGGGCGGCCCATCTGCGCGAGTTGGCCGACGAGTTCGGCCCCTCGATCGCGCTGATCGCAAGCGGCTACAACGCCGGCCCGCGCCGCCCGCGCGAATGGGTTGCGGCCTATGGCGACATCCGCGCCGGGGCCGATCCGGTGGATTGGGTGGAAAGCATCCCCTACGCGGAAACCCGGACCTATGTGATGCGGGTGACCGAAGGGGTGGTGATCTACCGCGCCAAGCTGAAGGGTGTGGCGGGCCCGGTGCGGATCACGGCAGAGTTGACGGGGAAATAGGGGGCGGGGTCTGGACGCTTTTTGATGCCGTTGAGGATCAGGGGGTTGTGCCGTTACAGATCGGCTTTGGCAACCTTCCCCCGCTCCAGCGTCAGCGCATAGAGCCCGGCCGCCACCACGACCGCCGTGCCCACCGCCACCTGAACCGCCAGCGTCTCGCCGAACATCGTGATCCCCAGGACCGACACGAACACGATCTGAAGATAGGCAAAGGGCTGCACCGCACTGGCCTCGGCCTCTTGATAGGTGCGCTGCAACAACCAGTTCGACAGGATCGAGACCGAGGCATAGGCCGCGAACCAGGGCACGTCCTGCGGCGCGATGGCCCGCAGGCTGGGGATGCCGACGATCGAAATCGGCACGGCGCCGATCACGGCGGGCCAGAAGAACGCCGGAAAGTTCGCCTCGCCCTTGGCGGTCAGCCGCGTCAGCACCGAATATAAAGCGAACATCACCGCCGAGGCCATCGGCAGCAAGGCGGTCCATGTGAACACCCCCGCTCCGGGCGCCAGAATGATCAGCACGCCCACCAGCCCGAACCCGACCGCCGCCCACCTTTGCCAGGATATCGCCTCGCCCAGGATCGGCCCCGACAGCGCCACCACGACCAGCGGGCAGATCGCAAAGACCGCATGGCTTTCGATCAGCCCGTTCAAGGTATAGGCCCAGACCATGACGCAGATCTCGGCCACCAGAAGGACGGCGCGCAGGATATGAGCGGGCAGGCGGTGGGTGGCCACGGCGGCGCGAAAGCCTTCGGGGCGGCGCAGGGCAAGCCAGATCACGAAGGCCGAAAACACCCAATAGCGGATCGCGACCACCATGAAGGTGTTGTAGCTCTCGGCAAGATAGCGCGAAAACGCGTCCTGCACCGCAAAAGAGGCGACGGCAGCCACCATCAGAAGAATGCCACGCTGGCTGCTGGTCATGGTCTTTGCCCTGTCGTCATGTGGCGCTTGCGGCCATGCCCCTGCCGCCGCTTTACCGCAAAGCCCGCCGCTTCCAGGGACCGGCGGACGTGTCCGGCAGCGGTGTAAGTGGCAAATGTGCCGCCCTTGGCGGTGTGCCGCGCCACCTCGGTCATCAGATCATCGGACCAAAGCTCGGGGTTCTTGGCGGGCGAAAACCCGTCCAGATACCAGGCATCGGCCAGCCCTTGCCACGCGGGCAGGGTGTCACGCGCGTCGCCCAGCACGATGTCCACCTGCAAGGGGCCAAGCGTGAACCGCGTCGCCCCCTGCGCCCAAGCCGTCAGAAAGGGCCCCGCATGGGCGCGGACCTGCGGGAACAGGTCCAGCGCGCGGGCGATGTCGGGGGCCGTCAGCGGATAGGCCTCGAAGCTGGTATAACCGATCGGGCCGGGCAGATCCCCCGCCGCGATCCTTGTGGCCAGCAGGTTCAGCCCGGTGCCGAACCCCAGTTCGGCAATCTCAAAGCCGGGCACAAGGCGCGCCGGCAGATCGTTCCCGGCCAGAAAGACATGGCGCGTTTCGGCCAGTCCGTCGTTCAGGCTGAAATAGGGGTCGTCAAAGGCCCGGGAAACCGGAATGACCCCGTCCTTCCAGTCGACCCCACCCTGTTGCTGTCCGGCCATATGCGCTAAGCCCCTGATCTGGGCGGACCATGGTCAAGGGCAGTCGGGTTGGCAAGAGCCGATATCACCATTCGCGGCGGCGGAATATTCGGCCTGGCCTCGGCCTGGGCGCTGGCGCGTCGCGGCGCGCGGGTGCGCGTGATCGAGACGCATCGGCTGGGGGCCGGGGCCTCGGGCGGGGTGGTCGGCGCCCTGACGCCGCATGTGCCCGAGGCGTGGAACGACAAGAAGGCCTTCCAGTTGCAGGCGCTTTTGATGGCCGAGCGCTGGTGGCGTCAGGTGGCCGACGCTTCGGGTCTGTCGCCCGGCTATGCCCGGCTGGGGCGCGTGCAGGCCCTGCAGGATGATGCGGCGGTTGCGCTGGCGCAGGCGCGCTCCGCAGGGGCCGCAACCCTGTGGCAGGGGCACGCCCAGTGGCAGGTTTTGCCCACTGCCGATGCCCGCTGGCAGCCTGTCAGTCCGACCGGCCTTTTGATCCACGACACGCTTTCGGCCCGAATCTTCCCGCGTCTGGCCCTGCCCGCCCTTGCCGCCGCCCTGCGCGCGGCCGGGGCCGAGGTTATCGAGGGCGCGGCCGAGGATGAGGGCATGGTTCTTTGGGCCAACGGGGTGGCGGGCCTTGCCAGCCTTGCCGAACAGACCGGGCGCCGGGTGGGCGGCGCGGTCAAGGGGCAGGCCGCCCTCCTGCGGGCCGAGGCCGCCGATCAGCCCCAGATCTATGCCGAGGGCCTGCACATCGTTCCGCATGACGGTGGCGTCGTGGCCATCGGTTCGACCAGTGAACACGACTGGACCGACCCGGTGTCTACCGATGACCAGCTTGACACCCTGATCGCCCGGGCCCGCGCCGCCGTGCCCGCCCTGCGCCATGCCCCGGTGATCGAGCGTTGGGCCGGCCTGCGCCCCCGCGCCGCCAGCCGCGCGCCCGTGGCAGGCCATTGGCCCGACCGACCGGGGCATTACATCCTGAACGGCGGCTTCAAGATCGGCTTTGGCATGGCACCGCTTCTGGCCGAAGAAATGGCCGATCTGATCCTGACCGGCCACTCAAACATTCCACCGGGGTTCAGCCCGCAGGCCGCCCTTGCCAAGGCCAAACCGCTTTGACGCGGGAAGGGGTTTTAAGGAATCCCGATCTGCCGTCCGCGTCCCGCCACTTTGCCGCGCCACCAGCAGACAGCCGGGGTAAGTGGTTGACCCATGGACCGCGCGGCATGGACGTGGCTTGCCCCCCACCGAGGGTCGGGCATCGCCCTTTCCCGGGACGGCCCGCACAGGCACAGCCGCAAGCCCGGTCCCACGAAGGCTTGGCGCGCTTTCGCCTTCACTTTGATCCAAATACCCTCGGGGGGGGAAAGCTGCGGCACGCAGCTTGGGGGGGCAGACGGCCCCCCCTTGCACGGCTGGCGTCAGATGCCCGTGCGAAAGAACTTCCCCGCCGGAGAGGTGGTGAAGATCTCGCATCCGGTCGCGGTCACGCCCACCGAATGCTCAAACTGCGCCGACAGCGACTTGTCGCGCGTCACCGTCGACCAGTCATCGCCCAGAACCATGGTTTCGGGCCGTCCCAGATTGACCATGGGCTCGTTGGAAAAGAACATGCCCTCTTCCAGAACCTCGCCCACGCCGGTCCGGCCATAGTGCAGGACGTTCGGCGGGGAATGAAAGACGCGGCCCAGGCCGTGGCCGCAAAAATCGCGCACCACCGACATGCGGTTGGCTTCGACATGGGTCTGGATCGCCGCCCCGATGTCACCAAAGGTGTTGCCGGGCCTGACCGCCGCAATCCCGCGCATCAGCGCCTCATGCGTCACCTCGACAAGGCGGGCCGCCTTGCGGCTGACCTGACCCGCCGCATACATCCGGCTGGTATCGCCATACCAGCCATCGACGATCACCGTGACATCGACGTTCAGAATATCGCCCTCCGCCAGAACCTTTGCCCCCGGAATGCCGTGGCAGACGACGTGATTGACCGAAATGCACGAGGCGTGGCGATAGCCCTTGTAGCCGATGGTGGCCGACACCACGCCGCGCCGCGCGATCTCTTCGCGGATGAAATCGTCGATCGCGGCGGTTGTGACGCCGGGCGTGACCAGGGCGCAGACCTGATCCAGAATCTCGGCGGCCACCTGCCCGGCGGCGCGCATGCCGGCGAAATCCGCTTCCTCATGGATACGGATGCCGTCCCGGGTGACACGGCCACGAATGTCTTCCAACGCGAAACTCCAGACTTTGGCCCTGAATAGGCCAAACTGCGCGGCTTTGCCAGAGGGCGGGCGCCAAACATCAGGCCGCTTGCGGAAGGCGCCAAATTGCGGCCTTCTCTGGAAACCGGCTATGAAAATCTGGAAGCGAGACTGACAATGACGAACCCGACGGCGGCGATGCTGGTGATTGGCGACGAAATCCTGTCCGGGCGCACCCGGGACAGCAACATGCATCATCTGGCGGGGGTGCTGACCGAAAAGGGCATCCCCCTGACCGAGGTGCGGGTGGTGGCCGATGATCACGCGGCCATCGTGGCGGCGGTGCGCGCCCTGTCGGCCGCCCATGCCCATGTCTTCACAAGCGGAGGCATCGGACCGACCCATGACGACATCACCGCCGACGCCATCGCGGATGCGCTTGGCGCACCGATCGGCCCCCGCGCCGATGCCATGGCGCTGCTTGGAGCGCATTACGCCGCGCGCGGACTGCCGTTCAACGAAGCCCGCCAGCGCATGGCCCGCATCCCCGAGGGTGCTCGCCTGATCGACAATCCCATCTCGATCGCGCCGGGTTTCACCCTTGGCAACGTGCATGTCATGGCGGGGGTTCCGGCGATCTTCGAGGCCATGGTTGCCTCGGTCCTGCCGGGTCTGGTGGGCGGGCCGCCGCTGCACAGCCAGACCCTGCGGCTGTTGCAGGGCGAAGGCGACATTGCCGGCCGCTTTGCCGCCGTGGCCGCCGATTTCCCCGATCTGGCGATGGGATCCTATCCTTTCACCCAGGACGGGCGCTATGGCACCAATCTGGTGGTGCGTGGCACGGATCCCGCCCGGCTTGACCTTGCCATGGCACGGCTGACGGCGGAATTCGCCAGATGACCAGGCTTGCCGCCCTGATGGAGGCCACCTGGCCCGCCGCCGAAACCCGGGTCCTGGGGCCCTGGCAGGTCCGGCGCGGCGCGGGGGGCGGCCAACGGGTTTCGGCGACCACGGTGGCGGGGCCCTGGACCCTTGCCGACATCGATGGGGCAGAGGCGGCGATGCGTGGTCTGGGCCAACAGCCGCTGTTCCGGCTGACACCCGCTCAAGACGATCTGGATCAGGCGCTGGCGGCGCGCGGGTACCAGTCCAGGGATCCCGTGGTCCTGTACAGCGTGCCCTGTGCGGCCCTGTGCGGTGCGGACGGCCCCGAGCGCATGACGACGTTTCCCCATTGGCCGCCCCTGGCGATGGCGCGCGATCTGTGGGCCGAGGGCCAGGTCGGGTGCATGCGGTTGGCGGTGATGGATCGCGCCTGCACCCCCAAGACCGCGATTCTGGGCCGCGCCCATGACCGCGCTTCGGGTGTGGGGTTTGTCGCGATTGCGGGGGGGGTGGCTTTTGTGCACGCCTTGCACGTCACCCCGGCCCTGCGCCGCCCGAAGGCGGGGCATAACATCCTGCGCGCGGCGGCCCAAGGGGCCGCGCGCCACGGTGCCGCCGAGGTGGCCCTTGCGGTGACGGCGGCGAATTCGGCCGCCCGCGCGCTTTATGGCGTTTTGGGGATGGAGGTTGTGGAAGGCTACCACTACCGCCAGATGCAAGGGTGATGCGACCTTTGGACCACAGGACCGGAGCCGTGCCCGCCCGCCTGATTGCGTTTGGGGTGGCGATGGGTCTGGCGATGGGTCTGGCGATGTCTGGCCCGGGCCGGGCGCAGACCCTGCCCATGGGGGCCGAGGTTATCGCGGATGTGCCCGCCGCGCCGGGAGAGGTGGCCGTCGCCACCGGACCCTGGACGCGCGGCACCGGGTTGCCTTCGGAAAGGGTCGCGGGGCTGGTTTCGGTGCAGTCCTGGCGCATGGCCGATGGCGGAAAGTCGACGATGGCCCTGATCGCCGCCCTGCGCGCTGATCTTGAACGCGACGGCTTTGCCTCGGGCTTTGCCTGTCACTCTGACGAATGCGGCGGGTTTGACTTTCGCTTCGCCATCCCGGTCCTGCCCGAACCCCGGATGCATGTCGATCTGGGCGATTTCCGGTATCTTGTGGCCAGCCGCAAAGGGTCTGCGGGCGTGGAACATGTGCTTGTGCTGGTCAGCCGGGGTCCGGGCACCTTGTATGCCCAGATCACCCGGATCACGCCGGGGCCCGCCGACACGCCTCTTTCTTCGACAAGGCCAGACCCATTGGCCGGGCCGGTCAGCGATCTGTCGCCGCAAACCGGCCCGAACAAGGCGGATGCCCCGCCCGGTCCGCCGGGCAATGTCGTGGCCACCCTTCTGCAAAACGGCGGCGTGGCGCTGGACGATCTGGCCTTTGCCCCCGGCTCGGCCGACCTGCTGGAGGGGGACTATCCCTCGTTGACCGAACTGGGCGTCTGGCTTCTGGCCAATCCGGCCGCCAGCGTGGTGCTGGTCGGTCATACCGATGCCTCCGGCGGGTTGGCGGGCAATATCGCCCTGTCCAAACGGCGGGCCGAGGCGGTGCGCGGCTGGTTGGTGCAACGCTATGATCTGAAGGCGGGCCA
The DNA here is from genome assembly GCA_031371185.1 of Paracoccaceae bacterium. Lineage (GTDB taxonomy): Bacteria > Pseudomonadota > Alphaproteobacteria > Rhodobacterales > Rhodobacteraceae > CAIYZT01. Next base: position 7,612 of record JANMJC010000230.1, read on the forward strand.
GGTCGGGGCCG
>JANMJC010000237.1:0-12149 GCA_031371185.1 Paracoccaceae bacterium
CCAGCAAACCGAACTGGCTGAGCACATCCGGTTTGCAATCCGCGTTCGCGCCCACATCGAGCAGGATGCCGTAGTTGCCGTTCTAATCGGCGTGTCCAGAACCCGCCCCGGCCCAAACGCATGCAGCAAGCCCTTGGAAACGCCGAATGCCCCACCCCAGGCGTCTACTTCGCCGTCGCCGCCCTTGCCGCCGGTGATGTCCTCGCCGAAGATCACCACGCGCGGATCAGCGGCCATTTCTTGATGCAGCGCCTCGTTCAAGGCGGCCCGGAAGGTTTTCTGCGGCATCAGTGGCGCCCCTCATAGGTTACGTAGACATCGGTCATCAAGGTGTTCACCCCCGGCTCGGGTGCGGCGCGGGCGTCTTGCACGACGCCGGCGATCAGGGCGTCGACCTCGCCGTCGATGGCGTCAAGTTCCGCCGACTCGACCAGTCCGCCCTCGGCCATCATCCGGCGCAGGCGCGACAGGCAGTCACGGTTCGCCCGCTGATCCGCCTTCAGCGCGTCCGAGCGGTAACTGTCGGTATCGCCGTTGAAATGGCCGTAGAACCGCTCGGTCGTGATGTGCAACAGCACCGGGCCTGCCCCTGACCGCGCATGTTCCGCCGCCGCGCGCATCGCCTCGTAGACATCCGACAGCGACAGCCCGTCGACCTTTTCGGCGCGCATGCCATAGCCCTGCGCCCGTTTCACGATATCGCCCGCCGTCGCAAAGGCCGACGAGGTTGCTTCGCCCCAGCCGTTATCCTCGACGACGAAAACCACCGGAAGCTGCCAGACCATGGCAAGGTTCAGCGATTCTGCCGTGGTCCCCTGATTGACGGCCCCGTCGCCCGAAAAGCACACGGCAATGGCGCCGGTGCCAAGCGTCTTGGCCGAAAGCGCCGCCCCGCAGACGATCGGGGGACCGCCGCCGACGATGCCGTTCGCGCCCAGCATGCCCTTTTCCAGATCGGCGATATGCATTGACCCGCCCTTGCCCTTGCAGGTTCCGGTGGCCTTGCCCATGATTTCCGCCATCATCGGGCCAACGTCGCAGCCCTTGGCGATGGAATGGCCGTGGCCGCGGTGCGTGGAGGCAATATAGTCGCCCTCTTTCAGGGCCATGCAGACGCCGACCGCGACCGACTCCTGCCCGGCGTAGAGATGGGTCGAGCCCGGAACGCGACCCGCCTGCGCCTCGGCGAACACGCTGGTTTCAAAAATCCGGATCGTGCGCATCTGCCGGTAGGCCTGCAAAAGATCGCTTCGGGAAAGCTGCATCTGGCGTGTCTCCTGTTTCGAGTGATAGATTACGATGGAGGTCAGAGGTGCATTTTTGCGAAATACCCCCTGACGCAGTAAGATCGCGCGCATTATTCCTGAAAGAGTGGAAATTCTCCTGCATGGAACTTGACAGCTTTGACCGCAAAATCCTCATGCACTTTCAGCGCAATACCCGGCTGACGGCAAACGACTTGTCCGAACTGGTCGGCCTGTCGCCCTCGGCCTGTCATCGCAGACTTTCCGCCCTGCGCGACTCGGGCGTCATCGAGGCCGAGATCGCCGTGATCGACCCCAAGGCCGTGGGGCGGCGGTTGACGATGATCGTCACCGTCACCCTGGAGCGCGAGCATTCCGACGTCATCACCGAGTTCAAGCGCGCCTGCCGCGACAACATCGAGATCATGCAGTGCTATTATGTCACCGGACAAAGCGATTTCGTGATGGTCCTGACCACCCAGTCGATGGAGGCCTATGACGCGCTGGTCGAACGGTTTCTGTTTTCGAACCGCAATGTCAGGCGCTTCGAGACCATGGTCGTGATGGACCGGGTGAAAGTCGGCTTCGACCTGCCGATAGACTGATTTTCCCGTTTTCGCGCAAAGCCCGCGTTTTTGTCGCGTTGCATGCGGCAGGATGCAACCTTTTCCCTTTCCGATGGTTGTCAACTGGTTTGCGGTCGGGATTGGACCGGTCATTTGGAAAAGGGATTGCTGTGATGACGGCTCATCGTGCGCTGAGTGTGACTGTGGCCTTGTTCCTGGCCGCGCCCCAGATGTCCTTGGCGCAGGAGGTTCTGCGCGTGCCCTATGTGGCAGACATCGGATCCTTCGACCCCGACAACGCCTTCGAGGTTGGCGGCCTGAGCGCCATCAACAACGTGTATGAAGGCCTTGTCGAATATGTGCCCGGGGGTACCGAGATTACCGGGCAACTGGCGACCTCGTGGGACATTTCGGCGGATGGCAAGACCTACACCTTTGCGATCAAGCCCGGCATCCTGTTTCAGGATGGAACCGCCGCAGACGCCGGCGCGATCAAGACCTCGTTCGAACGCCGCATGCAGCCGGACCTGATCCTGTCCTATTTTCTGGGGAACGTTTCGGCCATCGAGGCACCCGACGCCCAGACGCTGGTCATCACCCTGAAGGCGCCGCAGCCGTCCTTCCTGGACGCGCTGGCCAGCCCCTGGGGGCCAAAGGCCATCAGCCCGGCCGCCCTGGCCGCCCATGCCGGCGCGGACGGCGGCAAGACCTGGCTGGTGGACAATGCGGTCGGCACCGGCCCGTTCCGGTTGACCGAATTCCTGCGCGGGCAGGAAATCGTGCTGGAGCGGTTCGACGGCTATCATGGCGCCGCCCCGTATTTTGACCGGATCGAAATCCCGATCATTCCCGATGTCGGCCAGCAGATCCTGATGCTGCGCAGCCAGGAGATCGACGCGATCCCCGCTAACTACCCCTGGGAACAACTGGCGGCCCTGCCCTCCGGCACCGCGGTCACCGCCTCTGCGGGCATGTCATTGCTGACGGGGTTCGTCAATCCGACCGGGCCCATGGCCGATGCCGCGGTGCGCGGGGCGGTGCTGACGGCGATCAACCCGGCCAATTGGGTCAAGGATGCCTTCGGCAGCTATGCCACTCCGGCGCAGTCGCTGTTTCCAGCCGCCATGCTTGCGCCCGGCGCGCCGGTTGCCTTTCCGACCGATGTAGCCGCCGCTAAGGCTGCGATCGCCGCAGCGGGGCCGACCGAGCTGACCATCGGATATTCCAGCGAAGAAGCCGCCAATGTCGAACGCGCGGCCGATCTGATGGTCGCCGGACTGGCCGAAATCGGCGTCAGCGCGACTGTGACGGTCATGCCCGTGGGCGCGATCTTTTCGATGTTCGAAGCACCAGAGGCCGCCCCCGACCTTGTTCTGGCCCGGCAGTCGCCGGACGCGGCCCATCCCGAAAACCAGTCTTCGGTGTTCTATGTCACCGGGGCGCCGCTGAACCTGTTCAAGGTGTCATTGCCCGAGGCCGACGCGATTGCGGCCAAGGCCGGAGCCCTGACCGATCCCGTCGCCCGCGATGCCGCCTATGCCGAGGCGTCGCAGATGTGGTTCGATGCCGGGCTGTTCGTCCCGTTTGCCGATATTCAGGATGTGGTCGTCCATGCCGAAGGCCTGGTGGATCTTGGCCTGCGGGCGCCCTGGCCGATGGGCAACATCGACTTTGGCACGGTGCGCTGGCAATAGCCCTCAGACCAGCCTGACGCGGGGGTCCAGTCCCGCCTGCGTCAGGTCCACGATGATGTTGACGGCGATGTAGAAGGCCCCGAACACCAAGGACACGCCCAGCACCGCCGGCAGGTCGGACGAGGCAAAGGCCTGAACCGTGTACAGGCCCAGGCCCGGCCAGGCAAAGACCCGCTCCACGATCAGCATGTTGGCAAACAGCAGACCGACCTGCAGACCCACCATAGCCAGCGGCGCCGCGGCCGAGTTGCGCGCCGCGTGCCGCCACAGGATGCTGCCCTCGGTCAGGCCCTTGCTGCGCACCATGCGGATGAAGGGCTGCTGCATCGTCGTCTCCAGCGACGAGGTGATGCTGCGCGCGACCGCCACGGCGATCGGAATGGCCAGTGTCACGGCGGGCAGCACCAGATGGCGCAAGGCGCTCGTCACCACGTCCATCCGTCCCAGCACCAGCCCGTCCAGCAGCAAGAAACCCGTCGGGCCCGCAAACCGGCGGATGCCGATGCGCCCGCTGCCCGGCAGCCAGTCCAGTTGAAACCAGAACAGCCAGACCAGCAGCAGGGCCGACAGAAAGATCGGAACCGATCCCAGACCAAGCAAGGCGATCCGAGCCGCCGAGGCGCCGCGCGCCAGATGCTGCAGAACCGCAACCCCGATGCCCATCCCCAGACCGATCACCAGCGCCGCCAGCATCAGCTCCAGCGAGGCCGGGGCGAAGCTGAGGATATCTGCCGCCACGGGCTGACGTGTCCGCACCGAGGTTCCCAGATCGCCCTGAACGATCTGACCCAGATAGCGGCCGTATTGCACCAGCAGCGGGTCGTTCAGCCCCAGCCTTTCGCGGACGCCTTCGACCACCGCGTCCGGGGCATTCGGCCCGGCAAGGGCGCGGGCCGGATCGGCCGGGATGATGCTTTGCAGCACAAAGACGATCAGGCTCATCACCACCAGGACGACGACCAGCCCGACCAGACGCCGGAACAGGAATTTCAGGATCATCACACCCCCCGCATTGCAGACCGAAGCCCGTCGCCCGCCAGATTGGCCGCCAGGCAAAGCACGAAAATCACCGCCGCCGGCATGATCGGCAGCCACCATTGCACCGTCAGGTTTTCCAGCGTCCGGGCCGTCATCGCGCCCAGTTCCGGCGCAGGGGCCGGCAGGCCCAGCCCCAGAAACGAAAAGAGCGACAGGATCAGCACCACATTGGCAACGTCCAGCGTGGCGGTGACCAGAAGCGTCGGCAGCGCGCCGGGCAGCAGATAGCGCCACAACAGCCGGACGCCCCCGACACCCGACAGCCGCGCCGCCTCGACATGCGGGCGGGCGGCCTGTGCCACGATCTCGGCCCTTGTTATCCGGGCGTACCAGGGCCACCAGAAAATGACGATGGCGATCAGGGTGTTGATCAGGCCTGGCCCCAGGGCCGCCACCACGGCCAAGGCGATCAGGGTCGAGGGCAGAACCAGAAACAGATCTGTCAACCGGCTGAGCACCATATCCACCCAGCCCCCCATCGCCCCGGCCACCAGCCCCACCAGCGCGCCGATGACAAGGCTGATCACGATGATCGACAGCCCCGGCAGCCATGTCAGCCGGACACCCAGGATCACCCGCGACAGCAAATCCCGCCCGATCTCGTCCAGCCCGAACGGATGCGGCCAGGACGGTGGAAGAAAGGGCTCGTCCACCCGGATAAAGGGGTCGTAGGGGGTCAGCCAGGGTGCCAGCAAGGCCACCAGCGTGATCATGGCCAGCATGACAAGCGCGATGCGCTCGGCCGCGCGCATTCGGCGCCAGGCCGCCCTCATGGCCGGGCCCCCATGCGCCATTGCGGGGTTGCGGCGATCCACTCGCGCGCTTGCCCGTAGAGGGGGCGCGCCGCCACCTCTTCGGAGGGACCATCTTCGACGATGCGCCCCCGGTCCAGAACCACGATCCGGTCGGCGATGATCCGGGCCGCGGCAAGGTCATGGGTGACGAACAGCATCGCCATGCCCAATTGTCGCCTCAACTGGCCCAGAAGGTTCAGGGTCTGCGCCGCCAGCGACACATCCATCGCGCTGATCGGCTCGTCACACAGCAGCACGGCGGGGGGAACCACGATCGCCCGGGCCACCGCGACCCGCTGCGCCTGGCCGCCCGATAGCTCGCGCGGCAGGGCCCGGGCCGTCTCGGGGGGCAAGCCGACCTGCGCCAGGGCCTGCTGCGCGCGCGCGCTTGCCTCTGGCTTGGGCAGGCGCAGGGGGCGCAGCCGTTCCATCAACTGCTCGCCGACGGTCAGCCACGGCGTCAGGGATGACATGGCGTCCTGAAAGACCATTTGCGGTTGCCCTCCCTTCACGGTGACCTGACCCGACATGGGCTGCAGAAGACCGGCCACGACCCGCAGGATCGTGGATTTTCCCGAACCACTGATCCCCACAAGCGCCACCGACTCGCCCTTGCGGACCGACAGCGTGATCCCGCGCAGAACCTGAAGCGCCCCGAAGGCCAGCGATACATCCGTCAGATGCAGCGCGGCCTCGGTCTGTTCCGGCACCACCGGCCAATCCGGCCCGTGCGACGCAACGGCGCTTTGCACCTCCTCCGTCCGGTGACAGGCGACGCGGGTGCCGGCGTCATCGGGTGCGGCAAGCGGTGGGGCCTCGGCTCGGCAAAGGTCCAGCGCCCAGTCGCAGCGCGGGGCAAAGGCACAACCTACCCGCAGGGCGGCCGGCCCCGGGGGATCGCCCGCGGTGACCGGCAAGGGCCGGGTCCGGATCGCCGCCAGATCAAACCTTGCGGCGAGCAGAGCGCGCGAATAGGGGTGGCGCGGTGCGGTCAGAACCGGCGTCGCCGCCCCGTGTTCCGCGATCCTGCCCCCGTACAGAACCACGATCCGGTCGGCGAGTTCCGATGCCACTCCCAGATCATGCGTCACGAACAGCACCGCTGTCCCCTGATCGTTGGCCAGTTGCCGCAGCAGGCGCAGGATCTGCGCCTGAACGGTCACATCCAGCGCCGTTGTCGGCTCGTCCGCGACGATCAGCGGCGCGCCTGACATCATCGCCATCGCAATCAACACGCGCTGCCGCTGCCCGCCGGACAATTCATGCGGCCATGCGGCCAGGATGCGCGCCGTATCGGGCAGACCGACGCGCGGCAACCATTCCTCGGGCCTTTGGCCAGGACCGGCCCCTTCGCGCAACTGCCGACCAACGCGCATCACCGGGTTCAGCGCCGACAGCGGGTCCTGCGGCACCATGCGCACCCGTTTCTGCCGCAGGTGCAGCAGGTCGGCGGCAGAAGCGCCCACGACCTCGGCTCCGGCCAGCCGGATCGAGCCTGTGACCAGCGGGGCCGCATCCGGTGCCAGCAGCCCCTGCGTCGCCAGCCCGATGGTTGACTTGCCCGACCCGCTTTCCCCGACCAGCGCCGTGATCCCGCGCGGCATGACGTCGAACGACACGTCGCTGAGCACCTGATTGGGCACCCCGTCGCGGTGGAGCGTCACGCTCAGCCCGCGCACTGACAGGACCGGATCAGTCATAGCAGTCTGGCGAGCGTCGCAGATTCAGCAGCAGATCGGGGTCATGCGTCAGAAACAGCATGGCACCCTGCGCGACCAGGGCATTGATGCGGCGGATCGACGCCAGGGCGGCGACATCGTCGCAGGATTCGCCGGGCAGCACCTCGTTGCGGAAGTTCTCCATCAGATCGCCCACGTCTGCGGCCAGCACCACCCGGCCGGTGTTGGGCAGATCGACGACCAGCGACTGATGCCCCGGCGCGTGCCCGCGCGTGCTGATCGCCTGCAGGCCCGGCATGATCTGCCGGTCGCCCTCGATGATGTCCCACTGCATCCCCGGCAGGTCATAGTCCGAGGGAAACCACGACGCGGGGGCGCGCCCCGAAAAGGCGTGGTCCCACTCCGCCCGCTGGATGGTCATCCGGGCCTGCGGCATCCGTTTCAGATGGCCCGAATGATCGGCGTGCAGATGCGACAGGATCACCCGCGAGATATCGCCAAAACCCAGGCCCAACGCCGCCAGTTGACCGGCCATCTCATGCGGGGGCCAGACGACCGGGGGCGGGTTCCAGCCAATCGACAGATAGTGCTTTTCCAGCAGGACCGGATCGCGCAGATTTGCCTCGTCCAGGCCCGCATCAAACAGGACCCAGCCGTGAAGCGTATCCAGCAGATAGGCCGTGATCGGCACGGAAATGACGATGTCGGCACCCCGGTCGCGGGTGGAAATGCTTTTGGGAATGATCTCGAATCCGCAAAGCAGAACGAACAGGCGGCGGACATCGGTGACGGGCAGGGCGCTGTTCATGGCTGTCATCCCACCTGCCAGCCGCCATCAACCGCGATGGTCTGGCCAGTGACATAGGCCGACAGGGCCGAGGCAAGCCAGACATAGGTTCCGGCCAGTTCCTCGGGCGTGCCAAGGCGGCCGAGCGGAATGCGCGCCCGCAGCCGTTCGCGCGGGTCGGGCAGGCCCATGGCCTTCCGGTCGGCCACCAACTTGTCCATCATTTCGGTCGCGATCTGGCCGGGTGCCACGGCGTTGACAAGAATGCCGCGCGGCGCAAGATCGGCCGCCATCGACTGCATCAGCCCGACCATCCCGAACTTCGAGGCCGAATAGGCCGCGTTCTGTCCGCCACCGCGCAACCCGAACAGCGACGATGTCAGGATGATGCGGCCACCCTCGCCCATCCGTCGGGCAGCGGCCCGGGCGGTCAGAAAGGCCCCGGTCAGGTTGACCTCGACCACCGCGCGAAACCGGTCGGCCGGCAAGGTTGTCACCTCTTCCAGATGCAGGATGCCGGCATTGGGCACGACCACGTCCGGCGCCCAACCCTCGACGGTCAGCTTGTCGAAGGCGGCCTCTGTCGCGGCTTCGTCGGTCACGTCCAGCGCGATCGAGCGGACCGCGCCCGTCGACGTCGCCGTGCCCACATCCGCCACGATCACCCGCGCACCATGGGCGGCGAAACCAAGGGCAATCGCCCGCCCAATTCCGCGCGCCCCGCCGGTGATCAATGCAGTTTTTCCGTGCAGCAGCGCCGTGTTCATGGATTTTCTCCTGTACCCATCGTTCTATACACTTTCCTGACCCCCGATCGGAGATGTTCTGGATGACGCTTGCAGCCCCCGCCAACCCTGACGAAGCCGCCCGGGCCGCAAGGCTGTTGCGCGCATTGGTGCAGGCCGACAGCATCAATCCGCCGGGCCACACGGCCCGCACGGCGGCGGTCGCGCTTGCCGCCCTGGATGGTTTTCCGGTCGAAGTCCTTGCCGCCACCCCGGACAAGCCGAACATCCTGGTGCGGCTGGACAACGGTGCCGGCCCGGTCATCCACCTGAACGCCCATCTGGACACGGTGCCTCCGGGCGATGCCGGGGCCTGGACGGTGCCGCTGCATGACCTGACCGAGGCGGGCACCCGCCTTTATGGCCTTGGCACCGGCAACATGAAAGCGGCGGCGGCGGCGATGATCATGGCCCTGCGCAGGCTTGACCTGGCGCGCGACCAATGGCGCGGCTCTGCCATCCTCAGCCTTGTGGCCGACGAATGCGTCTTCGGCCCGGACGGTGCGGCGCATCTTCTGGCCAGCCGCCCCGATCTGCGCGGCGATCACCTGATCTGCGGCGAGGGCCCCGGGGGCATGAATCTGGCCATCGCCGAAAAGGGTCTGATGTGGGTCAGGCTGTCGGCAAAGGGTCGTGTCGGTCAGGGCATGCTGACCACAAGGGGCAGCGCGGCCCCGGCCCGGCTTGCCGCCGCGCTGACCGTCCTTGATGGCTGGAACGACCTGACCTCTGCCCCGCCGCTTGCCACGCTGCAGCACGACCAGAACGCCGAAGGCATGCGCCTGTCGGCCAACATCGGACGCATCGCGGGTGGTGCGGGGTTCAGCCCTGCTGTCTCCGAGGCGACGGCCGACATCGACCTGCGCCTGCCCCCCGGCATCAGACATGCCGACATGTCCGCGCGGCTTGATGCCTTGTGTGGCGAGGCTGGCCTGTCCTGGGCGCTTGTCAAGGGATGGGAGGCGAACTGGTCCGATCCCGATTGCCGCCCTGCCCGCGCGGTCCGCGACGTGGCAACCCAGGTGCGCGGCACCTCGCCGCGCGATGTCACCCGTCTGCCGGCGTCTGATGCTGCCCGCTGGCGCGCGCTTGGCGTGCCCGCCGTCTGCTACGGACCGCAGCCCGATCTGGCCTCGGGCGTCGACGATCATGTGCTGCGGCAGGATTTCCTGGACTGCATCGCCATTTACGCGGGGGCTGTTGCGCATCTGGGTCATGCCGCCGGGTAAGCGGCGGGGGCCGGGTTGCCTGTCGCGGACCGCATCACGCGACCCCCGCCCAGGTCATCCGCCGCCAGTCGGCCAGCGCAAAAGGCTGGCCCTGCCAGACGCCCGCCGCCGTGATCGCACCAAACCGCATGTCCCCCGCCGGCACTTCGACCACATCATGCCCGCGCGCCACCAGATCATTCCGGGCGGGGTGACCCGCCTCGACCAGCAGCCGGTTGTTTTCGCTGCGCCAGCGCGGTGCGGCGACCGCTTCCGGCAAGGTGCGGCCGACCACCAGCCAGTCCAGCAGGATTTGCAACAGGGTCTGCACCTGCCCGTCGGCCCCGGGCGTGGACAAGGCCACAACGACGTCGCCCTGCTCGACGATCACGGGGGCCAGGGTGTGCACCGGTCGTTTGCCCGGCGCAAAGGAGTTGGCACCCGTTGTAAAACCTCCGGCGCGGTTGTTCAGGGTAAAGCCGCCTTCGGGGACGAAGACCGCGGATCCGAAATCATCGAACACGCTCATCAAGGATGCCGCGACCAGCCCGCTTGCATCCGCCGCCGCCACCCCTGCCGTGTGCAGATAGGCCCGAGGTCCGCCCCGCCCCGCGGCGCGGTCAGGGTCGATCATCGGCAGGTCGGCGAACAAGGCCGCGCCCCGCGCCACGTCATCGCGCAGGGTAAACGCCGCCTGGGTCAATTCCACCCCCAGATGCGCCAGAGGCGCATCTTTGCCATAGCCGCCCCGCTGCCAGCCCTGCAGCGCCAACGCCAGCAAGACACCCTGCGACGCCGGCGGCTGCACATGGATGACCGCCTGACCCAGGCGCAGGGTGATCGGGGCGGCCACAACGGCGGGCGGCATGGCCAGATCCTCGACCGTCATCATCCCGCCGGTCCGCTGAACCGCCCGGACGATCGCGGCCCCCATGGGCCCGCGATAAAAGGCCTCTGCACCCTGCCCCGCGATGCTGCGAAGACACAGGGCCAGTTCCGGCTGGCGAAAGGTTTCGCCCGTCTGCAGATGGCCAAGACCCCATTGCCCGGCGCCCCCGGCCAGAAGCCGCGCCGATTGAGCCTGAAAGGCCGTGGCAAGCGACCGGCTTACCGCAACCCCCTGCTCGGCCGCGTCGATGGCCGGGCCAAGCGTTTCGCTCAGCTTCAGCCGCCCCCATCGGGCCTGCATCTGCGACCAGCAATCGACCAGCCCCGGGACCGCAACGCTTGACCCGCCGGTGGAATGCGCCTGGCTGGCCCCGGCCGCGGACGCGCCCGCTCCATTGATGGCGACAGGCGCCTGACCCGGTTCCTGCACCAGCACCAACCCGTCACCGCCGAGCCCGCAGGCATCGGGGCAGACCACGCAAAGCATCGCCTGCGCGGCGATGACCGCATCCACCGCCGACCCGCCCTGCCCCAGCACCAACTGCCCTGCGGCAGCCGCCAGAGGATGGGCTGCCGCAACAGCCCCCCGCCGCCCGCCGATCGCAGGTCGCAAGGCAGAGGAGAACGGGTTGATGTCCAAAGGATGACCTCGATGGCTGATTTTCGAAGTCTATCTGGGTGGGGCGAGATCATTTTCCGAAGAAGTCGAGATTTTCGACGGATTTTGTCGAAAGCCAACGCCTTATTGCACGAATTCGGCAAGGTGCTGGCATGTCGCACCCGGGCGAAGTCGCCGGGGGCCTTGACGGGCGCGCCGTCGGGCGAACGGGCTGGACCAGCAGTCGCCTCTTCGCCCTACCTGTTTCGCGGGCGGTAGCCATCCTGTCTGCCCGCTGCCCGTTGTCCTGTTTCAGCGACAGGCGGTCGCCCCTTTCGTACCGTCGATGCCGAAAGAAAGCGCCTCGGGTGCCGGTTCATAAGGGCATGGGCGCGCAAGAAGCCACCAAAATCGTCGCCGGCATGTTTTTGCCCGGTCCCGATTTTCGCGGTTTGGTACCGGAACATTTAACCTGCCGGAAGATTGAGATGCGTGGCCGCAACGCAAGCGGGCCAGCTACACCAAAGGAGAAACCAGAATGTCTCAACAGAAAACATCGACCAAGGCAGACGAAGGTCATCCGCGCGACGAAGACGGGCGTTTCACCGAAAAGGACGGCGCGCGGGAGTCTTCCGACCGTTCCACGAGCGGGTCGAAATCGGAAGCGGGCGACGAAAAGTCTTCGAGCGTCGCAAGCGGTTCGAAATCAAAGAATGACAGGTCCAGACCTTCCGGCGGCACTGGCAGCGGGTCGAAAGGGTCGTCAGGCTCGTCGTCCCGCAGCGGTTCGGGTGGCCGTTCCAAATAGGGCAGGGCCCAGACCCGTGACGGTCCTTTTCGGCGAAGGTGCCGCGGGCCTCGCGTCCGA
>JANMJC010000282.1:0-2101 GCA_031371185.1 Paracoccaceae bacterium
CGACCCGTCAGGTGTCCATCGCCATGACGCTGATCGGCGCGGCGCTGGCGCTGCTGACGGGGTCGTACATCCTGCTGTTCTTCATCCTGATGTCCTGGGGTGGGCTGATGCAGGCCGAACAGATCCTGGGCATCCAGACGCCGATGTCCAAACGCCACGGCCTTATCGCCCTTGCCGCCTATGCGGCGACGGCGGCTTCGTTCTTTCTGGGCGGATCGTTCCTGTTGCAGGGGTTGCTTTGACGGCCAACGCCCGCTAAGCTTAGCCAATCAGCTAAATGAAGGAATTGACCATGCCCCAGATGATTTTCGTGAACATCCCCGTCAAAGACGTCGCCGCCAGCCGCAAATTCTTTGAGGCGCTGGGCTGGACCATCAACGAACAGTTCTCGGACCCGACCGCCGCCTGCGTCGTGGTGTCGGATGCGATCTTTCTGATGATTCTGAACCACGAACGATTCCAGGGGTTTGCAACCAAACCGCTGGCCGATCCGTCCAGCAGCACCGCCGTGATGATCTCGTTCAACCGCGACAGCCGCGCCGACGTGGACAGCATCACCGAGGCTGCGCTCAAGGCCGGCGGGACCGAGCCGAAAGCCGCCACCGACATGGGCTTCATGTACGGGCGCACCTTCCACGATCTGGACGGCAACGTGTTCGAGCCGGTCTACATGGACATGGCCGCGGCGCAGGGCTGACGGACGCGGCTGGGATAAATGGAGCGGGTGACGGGAATCGAACCCGTGTCTTTAGCTTGGAAGGCTAAGGTCTTACCATTACACAACACCCGCGCCGACTTGTCATAGCATCCCGCAGCGTCAGGCTCAACCCGCTTACCGCCGTCACGCCACCGGCTCGATCAATTGCGGCCCCTGCGCCCGGTTGGAGTTGACCGCAACGTCCACTCGGTGCGATTGCAGCACGCCGGGGTCCGTCGGCTTCATCAGCACCGCCGCCCCATGCCCCGCCTCGCCCAGCCATAGTGGCCAGTCGGCTTCCTCCAGGATCACCGGCTCACGGTCATGGATATCGACCAGGTTCGGCCCGCCGGCTTGCGTCACCACTGCCACCGTGTCGATATCGCCCCAATGGCTCCACAACGCGGCTAGGGCCATCGGCTTGCCATCGGCCCGCGTGATGTACCACGGCAGGCGCGTGCCGTTCGGCCCCGCACTCCATTCATAAAACCCGCTGGCGGGCAGGATGCAGCGGCGGTGCCGGATCGCATCGCGAAACGCCGGCTTTTGTGCCACCGTATCGGCGCGGGCGTTTATTATGAGCGGGCCATCGTTCAGCGCCTTGTACCACGGCGGCACCAGACCCCAGCGCATCACCCGCAGCCGCCGCGTCCCGTCGGTCGAGGTCACTACGCCCACCGGATTGGTCGGGCAGACGTTATAGCGCGGCCCCTCGGGCAGGTCATTGTCGGGCTGGGCCGCAAACAGGGCAGCCATGGCGTCATACGGATGGGTCATCGTCAACCTGCCGCACATGCCCCGACCCCCCTTTGTGCGCTAGATATGCCCGCTGGTCCCCAAGTCAACCGCCCGGCGCCAGGTCATGTACCACGGCCCCCGCCCCTCGCGCAGCGCCTTTTGTTCATAGCGCGTCGACAGCCAGTCACCCCACGGCAGATCGCCCTCGGTCATCAGCACGAAGCCAGCCTGCGGCACTTCCTCGCGCGCCTGCCGGACATAGTCGGGGATGTCGGTCGCAATGCGAAACTCCGCCCCCGGCGCCATCACCCGCGCCAGGGCACCCAGGTAACCCGGCGTGACAAAGCGGCGACGGTGGTGCCGCGCCTTGGGCCAGGGATCGGGATAGTTCAGAAAGCACTTTTGCACGCTGCCGGGCGGCAGAACCTCGAACAGGTCGCGCACATCGCCGGGATGGACGCGCAGATTGGTGATATTGGCCTGCCGGACCTTGCCCAGCAGCATGGCGATGCCGTTGACGAAAGGCTCGCAGCCGATCAGCCCGACCTGCGGGTACAGGGCCGCCATGTGGACCAGATGTTCACCCCCGCCAAAGCCGATCTCCAGCCACAAAGGCTTGTCGCCGAAATAGCTCAGGTCCACCAGGTTGCGCGCCGGGTTGTCGTC
>JANMJC010000283.1:0-17558 GCA_031371185.1 Paracoccaceae bacterium
CACGGCGATCAGCGCCAGCGCGATCAGCAGGGCCGTCAGGATAAGCGGGGTGGAGATCGTGCGGCGGGCGACCGAGGGGGCAGTGAGGGGGCTTGCCATGTCAGACCCTTTCTTTCGTGCCGCGCGCGGCGATCAGGCCCTGCGGGCGGAAGATCAGGACAAGGATCACCGCGCCATAGACGAAGGCATCGCGGAAGGGCCGCGCGTCGATCGGCAGCACGGTCTGCATCACGACCGAAGCCGCCCCCAGAAGGAAACCGGCAAGGACGGCTCCGGGCAGCGATCCAAGACCGCCGATGACGGTCGCGATGAAGGCCATCAGCATGACCGCAGCCCCCATCTGGATATCGGCGGTGCCGGTCTGGGCGGCCAGGATCAGCCCGATGGCGGCGGCCAGCGCGCCCGACAGCGCAAAGGCCCCCATGATCACCCGGTTGGCGCGCACGCCCAGCATCCGGGCCATGGTGAAATTCTCGGCCGCAGCGCGCATTTCAAGGCCGAAGCGGGTGCGTTTCAGAAAGGCGGTCAGCGCGAACAGGATCGCGATGGTGGCAACGATGGTGATGACCTGCAGCAAGGGAATGCGCGCGCCAAGAATTTCAACGGGTTGTCCAAGGGCCGGCAGCAAGGAGATCGACTTTGGCCGGCTGGAAAACAGCATCAGCAGGAAGTAGCGGATCACAAAGCCCAAGGCGAAAGAGGCAATCATCATCGTGGCCGGACTGGCGCGGCGAAAGCGGCGAAAGACGATCAGTTCCGACAGAACCGCAAGCCCCGCCCCCATCACCAGCACGAAGGGGATCAAGAGGAACCACGGCAGGCTTCCGGCGAAAACCACGGCCACCGCATCGGTCGAGGGCCAGAGCAGCGCAAAGACCGAAAACGAGATCACATCGCCATGCGCGAAGTTCACCAGCCGCATCACCCCGAAGATCAAGGCGATGCCAAGCGCGCCAAGCGCGTAAAGCGATCCAAGGCTGAGGGCATCAAACAGGGTTTGCATCAATGCTCTCCATAGCCGAAATAGGCGGCCTGCATCGCTTCGGACTGGCCCATGGCGCGGGCGTCGCCGTCCAGCAGCACCTCGCCACCGCGCATCAGGATCATGCGGCCCCCGACCAGTTGTGCGCGGGTGGAAGACTGCTCGACGATCAGCAGGGTCAGGGCGCGGTGGCTGCGCAGCGCGATCAGGCGTTCGTAGACCTGATCGGTGATGTTGGGGGCAAGGCCAAGCGAGGGCTCGTCAATGGCGATCAGGCGCGGGTTGGTCATCAGCGCGCGACCGATCACCAGCATCTGTTGCTGGCCCCCCGACAGAAGGCCCGCCTGCGAATGGCGGCGGTCCTTCAGGATCGGGAAGGTGTCATAGACCGCTTCCAACTCGGTCAGGGCGCGGCTGCGCCAGTTGCGTTCCCGCGCGTGCATGCCGGTGCCGACCATCAGGTTTTCCTCGATGGTCAGGCTGCCAAACACTTCGCGGCCCTCGGGCACCATCGACACGCCCCTGCGGGCGATATCTTCGGGCGCGCGACCGGTGATGTCTTGCCCGGCAAAGTCGATGCGGCCCCCGGCGGGCGGCGTCACCCCGGCGATGGCGCGCAGCAGGCTGGATTTGCCCGCGCCGTTCGGGCCGGTGATGAACAGGATCTCGCCCTCGGCCAGCGAAAAGGCGACGTTGCGCACCGCCGTCAGGCGGCCGTAGCGGATGGTGATGTTGGACAGGGCCAGAAGGCTCATGTCTGCACCTCCAGCACGGGAAGGTTGGTCTCGGCTGCGGTGCCCATATAGGCGTGGCGCACCTTTTCGCTGGCGCGGATGGCGGCGGGCGGGCCGGTTTCGATCACCGCGCCGGAATCGAGCACCACGATGTGGTCGCACAGGTTCAACACCAGACCGACGTTGTGTTCGATCAGCAGAACGCCGCAGCCCATGTCCCCGGCGATCCGGCGGATCAGGGCGGAAAGGTCGGAAGCCTCGGGGCCAGACATGCCTGCCGCAGGCTCGTCCAGCAATAGATAGGCGGGCTTGCCGATCAGCGCCCGACCAATCGCCACGCGGCGTTCGTCGGTGTAGGGCAGGGTGCCCGCGATGCGGTTGGCAAGCGGGCCGATGCCGATCCAGTCCAGCATTGCGGCGGCCTCGGCCCGGGCGCGGGCCCGCGATTGGCCAAGCCCGACGCCGGTCACCTCCAGATTGTCGATCACCGCCAGATCGCGGAACAGGCGCCCGCCCTGAAAGGTCCGCGCGATGCCGCGCCGGCGGATTTCATGCGGTTTCAGGCCCATCAGGGCGCTGCCATCCAGCGTCACCGCCCCGCTGGTCAGGGTCTGGAACCCGGTCAGCACGTTGACAAGCGTCGTCTTTCCCGCGCCGTTCGGGCCGATCAGCCCGGTGATGCGGCCGGGGGTGATCGTCAGATCCACCTGCGACAGGGCTTTCAGCCCGGCGAATGCGACCGACAGCTTGTCCGCGCCAAGTTGGCTCATGTGGCCCCCTGCCTGTCATGGGTGATCAGGTACGAACCCGACGGGTCCAGAATGGCCGTCCAGCCCGGTTCGATCACGATGGTGGTGGTTATTTCCTCGATCACGGCGGGGCCATGCACCTTTGCCCCCGCCCCCCGGGCCGAGCCGTCGTAGATCGGGGTACGGATGCGCGTGCCATCTGCGGTAAAGACCGCGTCGCGGTGCGCCTTTATCGCCTGCTCGGCGGGTATTCCCGCCTCGATATGCATGCGTCTGGGTTTTTCGACCAGCCCGTAAACCGTACTTTCGATGTTCACCACTTCGACGGTCGAATGCGGTTCGGCATAGGTGTAAAGCTGTTCATGCCGGGCGTGGAAGGCGGCCTTGATCTGGTCGATGGTCTGGGCATTGACCGGGAAGTTGTCGATTTCCACCGTGCATTCATGGACCTGACCCACATAGCGCATGTCAAGGCTGCGCTTGATCCTGGTGCTGGACTTGGTGAATCCATCGGATTTCAGATGGTCGAGCCCTTGGGTTTCGATCTGGTTGAACAGGGTGTCGATGCGGGCATAGGCCGCGTCATTGTCCAGCCGCAACACCGCCGTGGCCATGTAGTTGTACTTCACGTCCGAAATGATCTGGCCAAAGGCACACAGGCCCGACGCGAGTTTCGGCAGCACGATGGTGTCGATGCCCATGTCGGCGGCCAGCGCCGTGATATGCGCCGCCGTGGCCCCACCGGCCCCCACCAGCACGAAATCGCGCGGGTCATAGCCGCGTTCCACCGTCACGCGGCGGATGCCGTTCACCATGTTGGCGTTGACGATGGTGAACATGCCGTAGGCGGCCCGTTCCACCGACAGGCCCAGGGGCTCGGCGATGGATTTCACCGCCGCATGGGCCTTTTGCGCATCCAGCGGCAGGCGACCGCCGACAAGCCCGTCGGGGTTCAGATAGCCCAGCACGATATTGGCATCCGACACGGTGGGCAGCACGCCGCCCTGACCATAGCAGGCCGGACCCGGATCGGAGCCTGCCGATTGCGGCCCCATCTGCATCAACCCGGTCTCGTCGATCCAGCCAATCGAGCCGCCCCCCGCGCCCAGGGTTTCCACCTGTATCATCGGCACCCCGATGCGGTAGCGCAGAAAGTCGATGTTCTTGTTGATGTTGGTCGATCCGTCCTTGGTCAGGGTGATGTCGAACGAGGTGCCGCCCATGTCCACCGTGATCACATCGGTCTTGCCAAAGGGCGCGCAGACGTCCAGCCCCGCGGCAGGGGCCGAAGCGGGCCCCGAGTTGATGGCATAGACCGAGCGGTCGGTCATCGCCTGTCCGATGGCAAGGCCGCCGTTGGACTGGTAATAGCGCACCGGCTGGCGTGCGCCCAGGGCCTGAAAATAGGCATCCACGGCAGTGACATAGCGCTTCATGATCGGGGCCAGATAGGCGTTGACCACGGCCGTTGACGTGCGGGTGTATTCGCGGACCTGCGGGTAAAGTTCCGATCCCATGGTCAGAACCACGCCGGGCATCATCTGGCGCACGATTTCGCCCGCGCGGCGTTCGTGGGACGAATCCAGCACCGACCAGACAAAGCTGATCGCGACGGTTTCAACGCCCTCGGCCAGAAAGACCTTGCAGGCGTCGCGCACGTCATCCTCGGTCAGCGGCGTGCGGGTGGTGCCGTTGGACAGGATGCGCTCGCGCACGCCCCGGCGCAGATAGCGCGGCACCAGCATGGTGGCGGGCGGGTATTCGGGGTCATAGCGGTAACCGTCTTCCTTGTGGCCCAGACGGATTTCCAAGCTGTCCTCATGCCCGGCGGTGCAGATCAGCCCGGTCTTGGCGCCCTTGTGCTGGATCAGCGCGTTCAGCCCCACCGTGGTGCCGTTGATGCACAGATCGCAGTTCGAGATGATCTCTTGCGCCGAAACCCCCAATTCCTCGGTCATCAGGGCAAGGCCGTTCCTGATGGCCAGCGTGGGGTCTTGCGGGGTGGACAGGGCCTTGAACAGGCGCACTTGCCCGGTTTTGTCTGCCAGCACGAAATCGGTAAAGGTGCCGCCAGCGTCGATGCCCAAACGATAATCGGTGTTCATTGCGCGGCCCCCACGACCACGGCACGGCGAGAGGCGCGCAGGGTTTCGGTGGCCGCCATGTCGACCGTCAGCCGGTCGGGATCGGAAATGATGATGCCGTAATCCTGATGCGCCCCCCTGATCGACACCAGACCGTTCTTGATATCCGCCACGACCTTTTCAACCGCGCGGTCCATCGGATCACCATAGCCGCCGCCTCCGGGGTTCATGTTGGTGATGCGGTCGCCCGGCCTGATCACCTTGATGACGTTTTCGCGGATGGTTTCGGCATGCGTGCCTTCGACCAGTTCCAGCCGCCCGACCTTTTCGTCGATCAGGGTGGATCTGGCGCCTGCAGCCCCCACCGCCGGAATGCGCCGACCCTCGCCGAAGGTGATGAAGGTCATGTCGTCGTTCAACGGCTCGACCTCCCAGGCGGTGCCGGAACCGCCGCGGAATTTGCCCGCCCCGCCACTGTCTGTCATCAGCGAATAGCGGTGGATGATGATGGGATAGCTGTATTCCAGCAGTTCGACATCGCCCGAGGTCAGCGCGCCAAAGCAGCATTCCGGCCCGCAGGCGTGCCAGCCGTCCTGCGACGGCGTGGCCCCCGCGCCCGAGATGATCGTGGCCAGCACCATGGTCACATATTCCTCGTCGTGGCGCTTGTCCCAGCCGGCGATGTTCAACCCGTTGGCATGGCCCCAGCTTGCCGAGACCTTCGACGGCACCGCCTTCTCGAAGGCCAGCCGCACCGCGTCGGTCAGGGTTTCCATCGGGGTGGTGGTGCAGTTCATGTGCGGCGCGGGTTCCTTTGCGTTGCAAAGGGTGCCCTTTGGCCCCATGTCGACGGAAATGCAGCGATAAAGCCCCTCGTTATAGGGTGGGGGAAGCTGCGCGAACATCATCAGTCCCAGATAGACGCCGGAATAGGAATTCCCCTCGTAGCTGTTGATGAAATAGGGAATTTGCGGCGGGCTGGTAATTTCGATGTGGCAGGTGTCTGCCTTGATCGTCACTTTCGCGGTGATGGTCATGTCGCCAAAGCCGTGGCCCGCGTCTTCAACGATCGCGGCCCCCTCATAAACCCCGTCCGGCACCGAGGAGATCAGCCCGCGCATCTGCCGCTCGGCCATGTCCAGCAGGGTGTCGATGCAGGCGTCCACCACCTCTTCGCCGTATTTGTCCAGCATCGAGATCAAGGCCCGCTCGCCCACCTGACAGGCACCGATCAGCGCGTTGAAATCGCCCTCTTGGTCGCGGCGGGCGCGCATGTTGGTGAAGATGAAGTTCAAGACGTCGCGGCGCGGCAAACCCCGATCCCAGATCTTGACCGGCGGAATGCGCAGGCATTCGGCATAGATTTCCGTGGCGTTGGGGTTGTAACCCGCCGGCACCGGGCCGCCGATATCGGTCAGGTGGCCCTTGCAGACGGTCCAATATTTCAGCCGACCCTTGTAGAACACCGGCTTGTAAAAGCAGGTGTCAATGGCATGGCTGCCGCCCCAGGCCGGGTCGTTGTGGATCAGAAGATCGCCTTCGTGGATGTCGCCGTCAAAATAGCCCGCGACAACCTTCATCGCCGGGATCAGCGACCCCAGGTGAATAGGAATGTCCTGCCCCTGCAGGATCATCTCGGGACGGGCGTTGAACAGCGCGGTGGAATAGTCATGCGCCAGGTTGAACACCGAAGAGCGCGCGGTTTTTTCCAGCGACAGCGTCATCTCGCGCTGCGTGGTCTCCAGAATGCCGCGAACCACCGACAGGGTGATCGGATCAACCTTTTTGGCGGATGTGGTGACGCTTGCCATGCCTATTGCCCTTTTGTAGCGCGGCGCAAAGGGGCGGCTGACGGGCAGGTTTCCGGTACTGCCCGCCGCATCCATCCTGTACGCGGCGAACTGTGCACCGTTGCAAGGGCCAGATTAGGCGCGGCCAGGGGCCGGCGTCTTTGCAGCGGGCGCACGGGTTCTTGTTGCACAGTGCATTCGGGGCCATGGCCTGCTGGCAAGGCTTTACACAAGGGGCGTTGCGTGGCCTGAATGGCAGATTGGGGGGGCATGTCATGAAGACCACCATCACGACCAGGGGCGTCGATCTGGCCGCGCGCAGCCGTCATTGGCACGAGGCGATCGGACGGGCCTATTTCCCGCTGGACCTGACGTTCCGCCGTCCCGAAGCCTTTGACGGTGATTTGTCGATGTGGCGGTTGGGTCAGGTTTCGCTGTCGCGCCTGACCTCGGACGCCTTGATCTACCGGCGGTTGCCCAAACATCTGCAGGTGCAGGGCCCCGAAGAGTTTCTGGTGACCGTGCCCGCGAAGTCCGAGGTGCGCTTTATCCAGGGTGGCCGCGAAGTGCGCGCCAATCCCGGCGCGTTCTTTATCGAGCGCAGCCACGAACCTTACGAATTCAGCCATGCCGAAGCGGCCGATCTTTGGGTGATGAAACTGTCGCTGGAAATGCTGGGGGGCCGGGTGCGCGCGCCGGACCGGTTTTGCAGCCTGGAGTTCGATGCGACAAACGGGGCGAACGGGCTGTTCGTGGACATGGTTCACCTGATCCCGGGCCGCTATGACGCGATGACCGAGGAAACCCGCAGCACCGTGGGGCGGCAGCTGGTCGACCTGCTGGCGCTGGCCCTGCAATCGGACGAACGGGTGCTGACCTCGGGAGGATCGACGGTACGCGCGGCCCATCTGGCGCGGATCGAGGCCTTTGTGCGCCACCACATCGACGACCCCGATCTGGGCCCCGACGAGGTGGCGGCAGGCTGTGGCGTTTCGGTGCGCTATCTTCACGAATTGCTGCGTGACACCAACCAGACCCTGGGCAGCTGGATCCGCGATCAGCGGCTGGCAGCGGCGCGCGAAGATCTGGTCAACATCGGCGACAGACGCTCGATCGGAGAGATCGCCTATGCCCGCGGCTTTGCCGATCAGGCGCAGTTTTCCCGGGCCTTCCGCGCGCGGTACGGCACCACGCCCAAGGAAGCGCGGGCGCGCGAATAGGGAAATGGTTCCGGTTGCCCCGGCAGGTTGCGCCGGGGCCAAAGGCTGGCCCATGGTTGCTCCCCTTTGGGGTTATCGGTTCAGGTGGCTTCGAACGCGCTGGATCGCGGCCTTCCGGTCGGCGCGCGCCGCCAGGGCCTGATCGATGGAAACTTCGACAAACCGCGCCGGGCTGTGCGGCTGCAACTGGCCGATCAGATCCATGTCGGCGGAAATGATCGTGCCCAGCATCATGTAACCGCCGCCCGACACCGCATCACGGTGCAAGACGATGGGTTCGGTGCCCGATGGCACCTGAACCGAGCCGTAGGGATAGCAGGCGTCGACGATGTTGGACGGATCGGACCCCGCCCCGAAGGGTGGCGTGCGCGGCACGAAATCCAGCGCCTTGCCGCCCTTGAAGCGATAGCCGATACGGTCGGCCTCGGGCGCAACTTTCCAGGTGTCGGCAAAGAACTGCTTGCCCGCATCGGCGGTGATGCGGTGCCAGTACAGCCCCGGCACCATGCGCAGTTCCGCCGGATTTCCGGGGCCGCGGCGCAAGGTGGCCGGAACCGATCCGCCCCCCTTGCCCGCTTGCCCCAAGGGCAGCAGGTCGCCCGCCTTCAACGCCCGGCCTTCATGCCCGCCCAAGGCGCCAAGCGTATAGGTCGCCCGCGAGCCGAGTTTCATCGGCACGTCGATGCCGCCCGAAACCGCGATATAGGCCCGCGCGCCCCCCTTCAGATAGCCAAACGACAGCTTGTCGCCGGCTTTGACCGGGAATGCCTCCCAGGTGGCCTGTTCGACGCCGTTCACCTTTGGCGGCAACTCGCCCCCGGTCACCGCCACGGTGGCGCTTTGGGTGAACTCGATCTCTGGCCCCAGAAACACCGCTTCCAGCACTGCGGCGCCCTCGTCGTTGCCGACCAGCATGTTCGCGGCGCGCAGCGCGAACCGGTCCATCCCGCCCGAGATCGGGATGCCAAGATGATAATACCCCGGGCGACCAAGGTCTTGCACGGTGGTCGACAGGCCGGGGGACAGGATGTTAACGGCCATGAAGCACCTTCATCAGTTTGGCATTGGTGCCGTTGATGTCAC
Source organism: Paracoccaceae bacterium (assembly GCA_031371185.1). Lineage (GTDB taxonomy): Bacteria > Pseudomonadota > Alphaproteobacteria > Rhodobacterales > Rhodobacteraceae > CAIYZT01. The sequence goes on from JANMJC010000283.1 coordinate 8,643, forward strand.
GATTGAACTCGGCAAGGCTGAAGCTGGCCTCGCGCAGGGTGGGCAGGAAGGTGTTGGCGTTCACCGCCTCGATGTCGGCGTCATATTGGTCGCGGGTGATCGGCTTCCATTTCACGATGTCGCCGGGGCGGAACAGGCACATCTCGTCGCGCAGATAGCTGACCTGCTGGTTGGGGTCATAGATCGGCATCGGCGTGACCCCGAACATCTGATAGCCGCCCGCACCGCGCACCGAATAGATGCAGGAAAAACAGCCGCCATGGCCGATGGTCAGCTTGGGTGTGTCGGTGCGCGGGCGCAGGTATTTCGGCACCTGCAACTGGCGCTTGCGTTCGACCATCTGGTACAGAAACGGCAGCCCGGCGACAAAGCCGACCATCGAGACGAACCACGGCTGGCTGGAATGGGCCGTCACGAAATCCTGAACCGACCCCAGCCCGTTCACCGCCGCCGCATATTCCAGATCGGTGGCCTTGGGGTCCTGATGGCGTTCGCGAAAGCGCATCAGGGTCTCGTGCGTCCAGGGGTCCTGATAATAGACCGGAATTTCCATGATGCGGGTTTTCAGGGTGGCGTCAGATTTGGAGGCCGCCCCTTCCATCGACTGCAACTCGCGCAAAAGGTCACCCGGCTTGATCTGGTCGGGGTCGTATTTGACCTGAAAGCTGGCGTTGGCCGGACAAATCTCGGTCACGCCCTTGATGCCCGCCTGCTTGACCGCATTGGTCATCGACAGGCTGGTGAAAAAGGCCTCCAGCGACATCTCTTGCGAAACCTCTGCGAAGATGTGTTCGTCACCGCCAAAGCTGAAACGGATCGACATGGAGTTTCTCCTAAGGCTCGGGGTTGGGGGACAGGCGCGAGGCGTTGATCTCCAGCCAGCCTTCCAGCCAGCGGGTGTGAAAATCGCCAGACCGGACCGCGGGGTCGGCAGCCAGCGCCTGAAACAGCGGTTTGGTGGTTTTCAGCCCGTCGATCCGCAGTTCCGACAGGGCGCGGGCCAGCCGGGTGATCGCGGCATCCCGGGTTTCGGCATGAACGATCAGCTTGGCCAGAAGCGAGTCGTAGAACGGCGGCACGGTATAGCCCGCGTACAGCATGCTGTCGAAGCGCACGCCGGGACCGCCCGGAATGCGCAAGGACTCCACAGTGCCGGGGAAGGGGGCAAAGTCGCGGGCGGGGTCTTCGGCGTTCAGGCGAACCTCGATGGCGTGGCCCGTGACGGTGACATCCGATTGGCGCACCCGCAAAGGCTCTCCACCCGCGATGCGCAGCATTTCGGCCACCAGATCAAGCCCGGTAATCATCTCGGTGACCGGATGTTCGACCTGAATTCGGGTGTTCATCTCGATGAAATAAAAGCGGTCGGCGTCTTCGTCGTAAAGATACTCCACCGTGCCCGCGCCAGAATAGCTGACCGCGCGGGCAAGTCGCACGGCGCTCGTGCACAATTCATCGCGCAGACGGGGCGACAGCGCGCCAGAAGGGGCCTCTTCCCAGACCTTTTGACGGCGGCGTTGCAGGCTGCATTCGCGCTCAAAGCAATGAATCGCGTCGCGGCCATCGGCCAGAATCTGCACCTCGATATGGCGGGCCCTGGTGATGACCCGTTCCATGTACAGCCCGCCGTCGCCAAAAGCGGCCAGCGCCTCGGCCTGGGCCTGCGGGAAGGCCTGTTCAAACTCGGACAGGGTGTTGGCAATGCGGATGCCGCGCCCGCCACCCCCGGCGGCGGCCTTGATCATCACCGGAAAGCCGGTGTCGATCAGGATAGGGCGGGCCGCGTCGATGCCTTCGACCCGGCCCATCGACCCCGGAACGATCGGCACCCCCGCGGCATGGGCGGCAGAGCGGGCCGCAACCTTGTCGCCCATCAGCCGGATTGCCTCACCGGAGGGGCCGACAAAGATCAGCCCTGCGGCACTGACGGCATCGGAAAACCCCGCATTCTCGGCCAGAAAGCCGTAGCCCGGATGGACGGAACAGCAACCCGTTTCCGCAGCGGCTTTCAAAATGCTGGCGATGTTCAGGTAGCTTTTCTTCGCCGCCGGAGGCCCGATGTTCACCGCCTCATCGGCCAGTTGCACATGCAGGGCCGTGGCGTCAGCGTCGGAATGCACCGCCACCGTGGCAATGCCCAGATCGCGTGCGGCGCGGATGATGCGCACGGCAATCTCGCCCCGGTTGGCGACAAGAAGCTTTCGCAGCATCAGGAAAGTTCCGCCAGAACGGCGCCGGCCATGACCGGTTCTTCGTTGTCGGTGACAAAGCGGATTGCGGTGCCCGCAACCTCTGACTTCACCTCGTGGAAGCTTTTCATAACCTCGATCAACCCGATGACATCGCCCACGGCGACCGCGTCACCCTCGACCTTGAACGGCGGCGTTTCGGGCGAAGAGCTGCGATAGAAGGTGCCGGGAAGCGGAGAATGGATGGCGGGCATGGCAGGGTTCCTTCAGGTAAGGGCGGCGCGCACGGCGCGGGCGATATCCAGCGCGTTGGGCGTGTCGGAATGAATGCAGACGGTATCACAGCGCACCGGAATATCGCTGCCATCGATCGCGGTTCCGGTGCCCTGTTCGATCGCACGCATGACCCGCGCCGCCATCAGGTCGGGGTCCTTGGCGTCATGCTCGCGCGTGACGATCAGGCTGCCGTCGGGGCGGTAATCCAGATCGCCGTAGAATTCCGCGATGAACCCGTGACCCCGCGCCGGATAGATGGTTTCGTGCAAGGTTCCGGTCATGCCCAGAAGCGGCACCTGAAAGATGTCCGCCGCATCACAGACCGCCGCCGCGATGTCTTCCTGCCGTGCCGCCATGCCGTACAGGCTGCCATGCGGCTTGATGTGGTTCAACGCCATCCCCTCGGCCCGCAGAAAGCCGGTCAGCGCGCCGATCTGGTAGATCAGGCAATTGGCCATCTCGTCCCGGCCCATTTTCATCTCGCGTCGGCCAAAGCCTTGCAGATCAGGCAAGGATGGATGTGCGCCAACCTTGACGCCGTGCGCTTTGGCCAGCCGGACCGTGGCCCGCATGTGGTTGAAATCGCTGGCATGAAAGCCGCAGGCAACGTTGGCGATGTCGATCAGCGGCATCATGCCCGCATCATCGCCCATCCGGTAAAGCCCATAGCTTTCGCCCATGTCGCAATTGATGGTGACGGCCATGCTTCCCCCAAATCGCAGCGCAAAGTCACGGTGGGGCGAGTCGGTTCTATTGTAAAATAGTGTTTCTTGCATCATCATATCTAAAAATTGGATACGACAGGCCCGCGCATGGCTTTGACCTTGAAACAGTTGAGATATTTCATCGCGGCGGCGGAAACCGGCCAGATCAGCCATGCCGCGATGGAGCTGAATATCTCGCAGTCGGCCGTCACGACGGCGATACAGGGGCTGGAAATGCAACTGGGCGTCCGGCTTCTGGACCGCTCGTCGCAGGGGGTGGTGCCCACCATCGAAGGCGCGCGGTTTCTGAACCATGCCCTGAACATCATCGCGGCGGTCGAGGACGCCGAGCGTCTGCCCTTGGGCGAGGGGCGGCAGATGACCGGACGGCTGCGTTTGGGCACGACCTATACCGTCGCGGGCTATTTCATGTCGCGCCACTATGCCCGGTTTCGCCGCGCCTATCCTGATATCCGGATCGAGATGATCGAACTGCCGCGACTGGCCGTTGAAGAGGGTCTGGCCAATGGCAGCCTTGATCTGGCGGTGATGTTGGTGTCCAATCTTGCCAATTCGGTCGGTATCGAACAGGAAACCCTGATGCGGTCGCGGCGCAGGCTGTGGTTGCCCACCGATCACCCGCTGCTGTCATCTGACCGCATCACGCTGTCGGATGTGGCCGAACAGCCCTATGTCATGCTGACGGTGGACGAGGCCAAGGATACCGCCAGCCGCTACTGGGCCCGCGCCGGGTTGGAGCCGAAGGTGGTCTTTGCGACAAGTTCGGTCGAGGCGGTGCGTTCCATGGTGGCCAGTGGCATGGGGGTGACGATCCTTTCGGACATGGTGTACCGGCCATGGTCGCTGGAGGGCCAGCGGATCGAACTGCGCGCCTTGGCCGAAACGATCCCCAGCATGGATGTGGGTCTGGCCTGGCGGAAATCGCGCGCGCTGTCCCCCGCAGCGGCCGTCTTCCGCGCCTTCATGTCGGTGGCCATGGGTGGCGGCGGCTGACGGCGGCCGGGGCCCAAAGGGCCGGGCAAGGCGCTTCGTTGGGCCGCGGACCCACAGCGCGGCCACAAACGAAACCTGAGGCATCAGGACATGCCGATGATTGCCCTTCCCCTCGACACCGCCGAGCCCGAAGAGTGGGAGGCGACCAAAGCCCTTGCCCGCCAACACCTCGACGGCCTTGTGAGTCGGCGTCTTGCTGGCCGACCCGATGCGGGCGAGTTTCTGACCGAAGGTCTGGAAAAGCTGCGGGAATACGGGCTGGAATGACTCTGCCCCTGCCGGAATGCAACGGCGACCTGCGGTTTCCCGAAGGCGAAAGGGACGAAAACGGCACGGCACAAACTGTAACGGCCCCTGCCGTTGCGATGAACGTTCCCCCAAATGAAACGCCCCTGAAGCTGTTGCGGCTTCGGGGGCGGGTTTTGCGGGTGCCCGGCGATGCCACGGCGTCGCAGGGGGATTATCGTGCCGTCACGCTCGGTCAGCCGCGATAGTTGAAGCCGCCAAAGACGCGGCCCTCGTCGCGGTGCCGGCCACCGCGCACAGCCCCGATATAGGACGCGGCCGCTGCGACCAAGGCGGCGGCTGCCAGCAGAAAGGCGGACAGGATCGCGCTGACCCGCGCCACCTCGGCCGCCTTGATGGCCGCTTCCTCTGCGCTGGCGGCCAGCTTTTCGGCCTCGGCCTTGGCATCCGCCACGGCCTTTTCCGCATCGCTGCGCGCGGTCTGCGCCGCCGTGACCGCCGTATCGACCCGGGTTGCGGCCTCGGCGGGGGTGGTCCCGGAACTGGCGACCACGACGCTTTCAAGATAGGCGCGATCCGCGTCCGAAATCTCTCCGGTCGCCAGGACGTTGCCAAGGATGGCCGCAGAATCGTCTGCCATCGCCGCCCGATCGACGGGCGCCGTGCCGATCGTTTCCGGGCGCAGGAGCGTGCGGTTCACAAAGTCCATCGGGCCGGCGGAAGGATCGGCTTGCACCATGGGGCCCACCGCGGTGATTGCCCCCTTGGCGGCCTCTGCCACCACGGTCCCTGTCGCCTGCACCACGGTTCCTGCAACCGATCCCGCGCCAGAAACGACGTCACCCACGGCCCCCACGGTCGTCGATACCGCCGAGCCCAGGATGCCGACCGACACGACGATGCCCAGTCCCCAGACCACAAGCCCGTTGATCCCGTCGCGGACCGTCACCTCGTCCGCACTGGCTGCATCGACGCGCCGCCGCATGCGCCCGGCAATGTAACCGCCCGCCATGTAGCTGGCCACCAGGGTGACCACGACCCAAAGGGCACTGAGGATCAGCATCAGGCTGAAGCTGCCCTCGTCCGGTCTGGCCGATATCGTCGACAGGCCCAAAGCGGCGCCAAACCCGGTAAAGACCGAGCCGATGGCCAGGGCGACCACACCGCCGCCAAAGATTGCGGGCCAGTCCATGTAATGGCCTTCAAGCACCTTTTCGGGTGCGGAAAGCCGGGTGTTTTCTGCGGTTCGTTCCATGGTCATCCTCCTTTGCGTTCTTAGCGCAGGCCAAGAAGTGACAAGACAAACAGAACGACGACCACAAGTCCGACGAGGTAGATGATGCTGTTCATTCGGTATCCTTTCGAGGGTGCCCGCAAATTTGTTGGCATTTCATGTCTGGGGGAAACGGCGAACAGCCGATAAAGTTCCAGCTTTGGGGCTGGAATTCTTCCGCAGACGCCGCGCCAGCCAATCGTATCCGAGGGCTTGCCAGCGCCAGCAAATCGTCGGGGGTCAGGCCGCGCGTTTACCCGACCATGATCCCCGGCCCGCAGGCCGGGTCACGGGCTGGGCTGCGTCGTCGAATGCGCGCTGCGCCGCGCGCCGCGCCATGCGCCGGGGAACTCTCGGGCCCCTGGCGCGTTCCTGGTCCGAGCCTGAACGCTCGTAACGACCCAAAGGAGAACAGCCAGATGGACCATTCCATGCATACCCGACTTGTCGACAGCGAACTTAACGAGGCCAACCTGCTGAGTGCCGTGGTCTATGGCGCGGACGATGAAAAGATCGGAACCGTGGCCCATGTGCACGGCATGGGCGCCGCAACTCAGGTGATCGTGGATGTCGGCGGCTTTCTGGGCATCGGCGCGAAACCGGTCGCCCTGACAACGGACCAGTTGAACTTCATGCGCGACGACGAGGGCGAGGTTCATGCGACAACCTCGTGGACCAAAGAGCAGATCAAAGCTCTGCCCGAGCATCACCACTGATCCTTGATCACCCTTGCGTTTTCGGATGATCGAAACCCCGGGCCAGCGGCTTTGCCTCGCTGGCCCGTCCCTTATCAAGGGCGAAACCATGCGCAGATCGGTCCTTGGGGTGACAGCAGCCACAGTCCTGGCCGCGACGGTGTTTGGGGTGACGTCCTGCGAACAGGCCAGGTCAGCACGCAGGCGGGATATGGTGCAAAGCCTGCCCTGCCCGCCCGCAACCCCGGGCTGATCCCGACGGTCAACGTCGCCCCGGCCATCGGCTGGCCAGCCGGTGCCACGCCACAGGCGGCGGCCGGGTTGAAGATCAATGAATTTGCGGGCGGGTTGATCATCCCCGCGGGCTGCAAGTCCTGCCGTACGGGGTCGATCTGGTCGCCGAAAGCAACGCGCCGGCCCAGCATGACACGGGGTCCGGTCTGAAAGGCTGGATCATGGGTCTGGTCATGGCGTGGGCAGGGGCGGGTGGGACCAGCGCCGACCGCATCAGCCTTTTGCGCGATGCAGATCGGGATGGCTTGGCCGAACCCCGCCCGGTGTTTCTGGACGGCCTTCATTCCCGCTTCGGCATGGCCCTGATCGGCCAGGCGCCGCATGTGGCCAACACCGATGCCGTCATGGCCTTTCCCTATGTCACGGATGCGACGCGGATCACATCTCCGGGCGTCAGAATTGCCATCGACCGGACCGGGGCCCTTCTTCTGGCGGACGACCTGGGCAACAAGGTGTGGCGCGTTGTCCCGGATCGGGCGCCGCCGTGACCCCGGTTGGCCAAGGGGGCAGATACCGTCTTCGCCCGGGTTTCGTCCTGCCGGGCCGGGCGGAAATCCACCGAAATCCGCTTTGCCCGGGGAACCTCTGCCCCGGTCCCGTGTTGATCTGGGCGCAACCCGCGCAACCCCGAAAAGGAGACCGCAATGGCGGCAACAACGCCGAAAAAGGTCATGCTTCAGACTGCGGCTGCTGATTCCTACAGCAAGCCGGGTGCTGCAATGACGCGTGCCGCTTTGGCGATCGCCGAGTCGAAAGAGCCAAAGGCCGAGCCAGCCGACAAGGGCCCCGACAAGGGAACTGTCGACGGCACAGGCCGGAAAACCCGCTGACCTCCATCCCCGCAAGGGCCGCCAAGGAAACTCGGCCAAACTGGTCCTTGCCAAACCAAAGGAAATCCCATGAAAACGCTTGCCGAAGCCTTCCACCACACCCTGCAAGACATCTACTATGCGGAAATCTCGTTGACAAAGGCCCTGCCGAATGTGGCAAAGGCCGCGGAAAACCCCGAATTCAAGGCGCTGGTTCTGGCCCATCTGGCCGAAACCAAACAGCAGATCCTGTTGCTCGACAAGGTGTTCGCCTCGATCGGGCAAAAGGCCAGCGGCGTCAAATGCGACGCGATTGACGGCCTGATCAAGGAAACCGACGGGATCATCAAGGAAGCGTCCGGCGTCGCGCTGGACGCCTGTCTGATTGCGGCGGCCCAGGCGGTCGAGCACTATGAAATCGCGCGCTACGGGGCGCTGCGCGAATGGGCAAGGGTGCTGGGGCATTCCCAGGCCCATGATCTGCTCAGCCAGATTCTGGACATGGAAAAGGCGGCGAATTCCAAGCTGACCGGCGTGGCCGTCAGCGCCGTCAACATGGCCAAGAAGGCGGCCTGACCGTGAACCGCGGGCGGTGATGGCGCAGGTTCAAGCGTCGCCGTCACCGCCCGTGGCAAGTCTTGTTTCGACACGAAATTTCCGGAGCCTGCCGGCATGGGTCGGACCGCCCGGATCCACAGCGGAAAGGACCCCCCCGTGACAACGCCAACGCAATCGCCCGACCTGAATGACCTTGTCTCGGACCTGGGGGCGGGTGGGGAAATTCACCAGCATGCCCGGGAAGGGGCCGAACGCCTGACCACCGCGCAAGGCGTGGTCATCGCCGACAACCAGAATTCGCTGCGGGCCGGCGACGGGGGGCCGACGCTTCTGGAAGACTTCGCGTTGCGCGAAAAGATCTTTCACTTTGACCACGAACGCATTCCCGAACGGGTGGTGCATGCCCGGGGCTACGGCGCCCACGGCACCTTTACCTGTTCGCGCGCGCTTGGCGATGTGACCCGCGCGGCGCCCTTTGCCGCCATGGGCAAGCAGACGCCGGTTTTCGTGCGGTTTTCCACCGTGGCGGGGTCCAAGGGCTCGCCCGATCTGGCGCGCGATATCCGGGGCTTTGCCGTCAAGTTCTACACCGATCAGGGAAACTGGGATCTGGTCGGCAATAACGCGCCTGTCTTCTTCATCCAGGACGCGATCAAATTCCCGGACCTCATCCATTCGGTGAAACCCAGCCCTGACCGCGAGTTTCCGCAAGCGGCCAGCGCCCATGACAACTTCTGGGATTTCATCTCGCTGACGCCCGAAGCGATGCACACCATCATGTGGGCGATGTCGGACCGCGCCATTCCACGATCCTTTACCACGATGGAAGGGTTCGGGGTTCACACCTTCCGATTCCTG
>JANMJC010000410.1:0-1737 GCA_031371185.1 Paracoccaceae bacterium
GGTGGACGGCAAGGATATGGCCGATGTACCCGCCAACCAGAGGCCCACGAACATGGTGTTCCAAAGCTATGCGATCTTTCCGCATCTGACGGTCGAGGAAAACGTGGGCTTCGGCCTGCGCAAGGATCCGCGGTCCAAGGCCGACAAGGCGGCAGCGGTGGCCGAGGCTTTGACGATGGTGGGTCTGGCGGGCTACGGCAAGCGTGCGGCCCACGCGCTGTCAGGCGGGCAGCGGCAGCGGGTGGCCTTGGCGCGAGCGCTGATCCTGAAGCCCAAGGTGCTGCTGCTGGACGAGCCCCTGTCGGCACTGGACAAGAAGATGCGCGAAAACATGCAGATGGAGCTGATCAAGCTGCAACGCCAGGTCGGCATCACCTTTGTTCTGGTGACGCATGATCAGGAGGAGGCGCTGGTGATGTCGGACCGCATCGCCGTGATGTTCGACGGCCAAATCGCGCAACTGGCCGATCCCGAGACGCTGTACCGGCTGCCCAAGACAAGAGCGGTGGCGAATTTCATCGGCACGATGAACTTTTTGCCGGGCAAGATCGTGGCGACGGCGGGCGGCAAGGCCGAGGTCGAGGTTGCAGGCTTTGGCCGGTTCCAGATGAACGAGGACAGCCAAGTGACGGGCGATCCGACGTCCGAAGGGGCCACGTTGGGCTTCCGCCCGGAAACGCTGACCCTGCTGTTTGACGGCCAGCAGGCGCCCGACCGCGAGGCCACGGCCACCGTGGAAGAAGTGGTCTATTACGGCGACATGACCTATTACGACGTCCGCATCGACGGGGCGCCCGACACCAGCCGGTTGTCGATGCGCAACGTCTTTGGCCGCCCGGTCTTGGACATTGGCACCCGCACGCGGGTCGGCTGGTCGCCGGGTGCCATGGTCATGTTTCGCTGACGAGCGGCAATTTTTCTGCGAAAAATTGGGTGCGGGCCTGGCCCGGACGCGCCGACGTCCATCGCCCGACGCCGATTTCGTCGACGAAATCGTAACGGAGCCTGCACAGGCTCCGTTGCGGAATTTTCGAAAATTCCGCTGATTTGCCGTTGAGGCCGCGCGTCATGCGTCGGGCGGCAGCAGACCCAGCCCCCGCAGATAGATGCCGATCCCCGCTTCGAGCAGGTCTTCGGGCGTATAGGGCGATTGCGCGCCTGGCGCGCCGCGCATGTACAGCTCCACCACGCCATGCGACAGCGCCCAAACATGGGCCGAGAACATCGAGGCGGGGGGACGTTTGGCCAGCGGCATGTGCTGGCTCAACCTTTCGGCCGCCGTTTCCAGCACATTGCGGGCCTTGTGCGCCACCAGGGCGAGGTCGGGATAGGCATTCAGGCTGAGGCCGCTTTCAAACATCGCCATGTAATGTCCGGGATATTTGCGGGCAAAGGCGAGATAGGCGCGGCCGGTCGCCTCGAATGAGGCAAGGGCCGTGGGTTTGCCCTCGGCATAGGCAAACTCCATCAGCGCCGCGAAGATATCGTAGCCCTGCCGCGCCACCTCGGCCAGCAATTCATCGCGCCCCGCAAAATGGCGATAGACGGCAGCGGGGGTGACATCGGCGGCCTTGGCGGCCTCGGACAGGGTGAACCCGGTCGGACCGTTTCTGGCGATCAGCATCAGCGCCGCCTCGACCAAAGCCTGCCGCAGATTGCCATGATGGTAGCCTTGTTTCACTTGGTCCTCAAAATCGGGATCCTCAAACTCGGGGCACCGCAGATCAGGGGATCGAC
>JANMJC010000320.1:0-8183 GCA_031371185.1 Paracoccaceae bacterium
GATCGCTTTCAACCCATGGACCACGGCGCGGTTCCCGTGCTGCCGAAGCGCTGAAACGCCCTTTGCCGCTGGTAAACCCGGGCGAAAGGTGGCGCGGGTCGCTGCGACCCCCCGCTTTCGGACCTTGCCCCTCGGGCAGGCTTGCACCGGGACATTCCTTCTGTAAAGAATTTACAAACACCCCGGAGCCTGCCGATGCCGCTGACTGCCCTGACCGGAACCCGGCTGCGCGAACGGCGCATAGCGCTTGGTCTTCGGCAGGCCGATCTGGCCCAGGCGGCAGGCATCTCGGCGTCCTATCTGAACCTGATCGAGCACAACCGCCGGCGCATCGCGCCGGACCTGCTGGCGCGGCTCGCCGGGTATCTGGGTGTCGATGTCGCAGCGCTGGACGGGGCGGCGGCGGGCGCGCTGGTGGACGAATTGCGCGCGGCCCTTGCCGATTTGCCGGGGCAGGGTGCCGAGGTGGACCGGATCGAGGATTTTGCCGCGCGGTTCCCGGGCTGGGCGGGGCTTGTGGTGGCGCTGCACCTGCGCGCGGGCGGCTTGCTGCGCGCGGTCGAGGCGCTGCACGACCGGCTCAGCCATGACCCGCACCTGTCCGCCGCCCTGCACGACATGCTGTCGGCGGTCTCGTCGGTGCGCTCGACCGCCGGGATTCTGGCCGAAACTCCCGATATCGAACCCGAATGGCGGGCGCGGTTCCTGCACAACCTGCATCAGGACAGCGAAAGGCTGGCGTTGCGGGCCGAAGCGCTGGTGGCCTTTCTGGATGGCAGTGATGCCGACGATCTGGGGGCGGTGGTGTCGCCGCAGGAAGAGGTCGAGGCCTGGCTTGCCGCGCGCGGCTGGTCCCTGCCGGAACTGGACCTGCCGGGGGGCCTGGCCACCCTTCAGGCCGAGGTGGCCGGTCTGGCCAGTCAGGCGGCGCGCGGGCAGGGGCTTGCCCTGATCCAGCGCGCGGCGGGCGATGCGGCCGCCCTGCCGGGCCGGGACTTTGCCGCGGCCCTGACCAGCCTTGGCCCCGACCCGGCCCGTCTGGCGCAGCACTTTGGCGTCGCCCTGATGCCGGTGTTCCGGCGCCTGGCCCTTCTGGCGGGCAGCGAGGCGGGGTTGGTGCTGTGCGACGGATCGGGCACCATGACGTTTCAAAAGCCGGTCCCGGGGTTTTCCCTGCCGCGCTTTGGTTCGGCCTGTCCGCTGTGGCCCTTGTTCACCGCCCTGTCGCGCCCGATGACCCCGATCGAGGTGGTCGTGGAAACCCCGGCAGGTCGGCGGTTTGTGGCCCTCGCCTTTGCCGAAACCCGCTATCCCTCGGGCTTTTCGGGGCCCGAACTGCGCGAGGCGGCCATGCTGATCCTGCCCGCCCCGACCGCTGGTCCGGCACTCTCCGCCCGGCAGGGCCCGCCGCTGCGCATCGGATCGACCTGCCGCATCTGCCCGCGCGGCGCCTGTCCTGCGCGCCGCGAGCCGTCGATCCTGTCGGTCGAGGTCTGAACCCGCTTGCGAAGGGTTTGACAGCTTGGGATTTTGGGCGGACAGTCGGCGCCGCAGGTCGGGGAGGATCGTGGCGATGAGCGGCAGGGTTCTGCTGATCGAGGACGAGGCCAATATCGCCGAGGCGATCCGCTATCTTCTGACCCGCGACGGCTGGGACGTTTCGGTTCACGGCGAGGGAAGCGAGGCGGCGGCGAAGATTGCCAGCTTTGCCCCCGATCTGGTGATCCTCGATCTGATGCTGCCCGGGCGCTCGGGCCTTGAAATTCTGAATGACCTGCGCGCGGCACCGCAGACGGCGGTGCTGCCCGTCATCATGCTGACGGCCAAGGGACAGGATGCCGACCGGGCGGCCGCCGAAAGGGCCGGGGTGTCGGTGTTCATGACCAAACCCTTTGCCAATGCCGATATCCGTGCCGCCGTGCGCGATCTGATCGGAACCTGACATGGCGGGCCGCACCCCCCTGTTTCTGGCGCGCTCGGGCTATCGCAGCCGCAGGCTGTCGGATGCGGCCCGCGCCCTGCCGGTGCTGGGGTTGTTCCTGCTCTTGGTGCCGGTCCTGTGGTCGCAGGACGGCAGACCCGGGGCCTCGACCGCGACGATCGGGGTCTATCTGTTCATCATCTGGGCGTTGTTGATCGCGGTTGCGGCCCTTTTGGCGCCGCGCCTTCCCCTGACCGAAACCGAGCGTGCCAAGCCCGACAAGGATGGCAAGGGGTAGATGCCGTTCAACCTGCTGGTCCTGTTCTGCCTGACCTATGTGCTGTTCCTGTTCGGGGTCGCGTTCCTCGCCGACCGGGCCGCCCGGCGGCGCGGCAACGGCTTTCTGCGCTCGCCCTTGCTGTACACCCTGTCGCTGTCGATCTACTGCACCGCCTGGACCTTTTACGGCGCGGTTGGCTATGCCGCCCGTTCGGGGCTGGAGTTTCTGACGATCTATCTGGGGCCGACGCTGGTCTTTGTCGGCTGGTGGTGGGTGCTGCGCAAGCTGGTGCGGATCGGGCGGCAAGAGGGCATCACCTCGATCGCCGACCTGATCTCCAGCCGCTATGGCAAGTCCAACGGTCTGGGCGTTCTGGTGACGCTGATCATGGTGATCGCGGCCACGCCCTATATCGCGCTGCAATTGCAGTCGGTGACGCTCAGCTTCAACGTCTTTGCCTCGGACGCGCCGCAAAGCTGGGCGCTGCCCGACCGGGGGGCCACGGCGGTCTGGGTGGCGGGGGGGCTCGCATTGTTCACCATCCTGTTCGGCACCCGCAATCTTGACGCGAACGAACGTCACCACGGCATCGTCATGGCCATCGCGGTCGAGGCGGTGGTCAAGCTGGTGGCGCTTCTGGCGGTGGGCATTTTCGTGGTCTGGGGGCTGGCCGGGGGGCCGTCGGACATGATGACGCGCATCGAAGCCTCGCCCATCGCGGCCACCCCTTTGCAGCCCGGACGCTGGATGGGGCTGATCTTCCTGTCGGCTTTTGCCGTGCTGTCGCTGCCCCGGATGTTTCAGGTTCTGGTGGTCGAAAACGCCGATGAAAGCAATCTGGCGCGCGCAAGTTGGGCCTTTCCGGCCTATCTGTTCGGCATGAGCCTGTTCATCCTGCCGATTGCCGTGATCGGGCTGGAGCGGTTGGGACCGGACGCCAACCCCGACCTCTATGTGCTGACCCTGCCCCTGTCCGAGGGCTATGGCTGGCTGGCGATGCTGGCTTTCCTTGGCGGATTTTCCTCGGCCACCTCGATGGTCATCGTGGAATCCATCGCCCTGTCGACCATGGTGTCGAACCATGTGATCATGCCCCTGTGGCTGCGGCTGCGGCCACGCACCGAAGGGGCGGGCGACCTGCGGGTCGTGGTGCTGACGGCGCGGCGGTTTTCCATCGCGGCGGTCCTGATGCTGGGCCTGGCCTATTACCGCATCTCGGGCGGGTCAGCGGCCCTTGCCTCGATCGGGCTGATCGCCTTCGCCGGGGTGTCGCAGGTCTTGCCCGCGATGCTGGGCGGCATCTTCTGGCGCGGGGCCACCAAAGTGGGGGCGGCGGCGGGCATGACCACGGGCATCGCCGTCTGGGCCTTCAGCCTGTTTCTGCCCTCGTTCGGGCCCGATGCCGTCATCCCGGCGCAGGTGCTGAACGACGGGCTGATGGGCCTGTCGTGGCTGCGCCCGCAGGCTTTGTTCGGCACCGTGGGTATGGACCCGCTGGTGCATTCGGTGATGTGGTCGCTGGCGCTGAACCTGTGCGCCTTTACCCTGGGCTCGATCGCCACCTTCCCCGGACCCGTCGAGCGGGTTCAGGGCGCGGCCTTTGTCAACGTCTTCGACAGCGAGGCGCGGGCGGGGGGCATCGGCTGGTCGCGCGGCCACCCCGAGCCCGAGGCCTTGCTGGAAATGGCGCAGCGCATTCTGGGGGCCGAACCGGCGCTGGCCTTTTTCGAGACCGAGGCGCGCGAACAGGGCAAGGCCGGCTACCTTCCCGACCCGACCCCGGACATGGTCGCGGCCCTTGAACGCAGGCTTGCGGGTGCCGTGGGGGCCGCCACGGCCCATGCGATGATCGCGCCCCTGTTCGGGCAGGCGGTCGTGACGGTGGAAGACCTGATGGCGGTGGCCAACGAGACCGCGCAGATGATGGAATATTCGGCGCGGCTTGAGGCACAGCAGGACGAATTGTCGCGCACCGCACGGCAACTGGGCGAGGCCAACGCGCTTTTGACCCAGATTTCAACGCAGAAGGACGCCTTCCTAAGCCAGATCAGCCACGAATTGCGCACGCCGATGACCTCGATCCGGGCGTTTTCCGAAATGCTGGCCGAGGGCGATCTGCCCCCCGAAATGGTGGGAAAGTCGGGCCGGATCATCCATGCCGAGGCGATCCGCCTGACCCGGCTGCTGGACGATCTGCTGGACCTGTCGGTGCTGGAACGCGGCACGGCGCAGTTGCATCTGTCGGTGGTGCCGCTCGCGGGCCTGATCGACCGGGCGCTGGACGCCACCGCCCACATCCGCCCCGAGCGCGTCTTCGAGGTGCTGCGCGATGCGGGCGCGGAAACCCTGTTCCTGCGCACCGACCCGGACCGTCTGGTGCAGGTGCTGATCAACCTTCTGTCGAACGCGCGGAAATATTGCGACGCCCCCCATCCGCGTCTGCAGATCGCGGTCAAGAACCGGGCGGGACGGGTCAGCATCGACGTGATCGACAACGGCGCGGGCATTCCAAAAGCGGCGCAGTCGATCATCTTTGAAAAGTTCGCCCGGCTTGCGGATGAAAGCCGCTCGGGCGGGGCGGGCCTTGGCCTGGCGATCTGCCGCGAGGTCATGGCCAATCTGGGCGGCACCATCGCCTATCTGCCCGCCCGAAAGGGGGCGGCCTTTCGCGTGACCCTGCCGCTTGACCCCGGGGAAAAACCACAATCGCCGGCAGCATCAACGCTTTCGTAAAACCTTGTCGGCAAGACTGCCCGAACGACGCCCGAACAGCCGGGCAGGCAGGGGGTTCGCAATGGCAGACGGGCAGGGCAATGTCATCCGGCGCAAACTGGGGGCCGCCCGGGCCGGGGCGGCGATCCGCGCGACCGAAGGGCGCCCCGGCGCCGATCAGTCCTGGCGCATCGCCCTGGCGCGGGCCGCGCGCGACAGGGTGAAACTGGCGCTGGACGTACCCCGGCTCAGTCTTGACCGGCTGTCGCTGACCGAGGTGCTGGAACTTGCCCCTGAACGCGGGCTGATCGCGGTGCTGGAAGGGCCGGCAGGGTCTTTGGGTGTCATCATGCTGGCGCCCGATGTGCTGGCCGGCATGATCGAGGCGCAGACGACCGGCATCGTCACCGGGCAGCCGGCCCCGTCGCGCCGTCCGACCCGCACCGATGCGGCGATGGTGGCAGGCATGATCGACGCCGCGCTGGAGGAACTGGAACGCGGGGTCGACGGACTTGACGACTGCCTTTGGGCCAAAGGCTATCGCTATGCCTCGTTTCTGGAAGACATCCGGCCCTTGGGTCTTTTGCTGGAGGATGGGGCCTATCGGCTGTTCCGCGCCGAGGTCAGTCTTGCCATGGGCGCAAAAAGCGGTAGCATTTTCATGGCTTTGCCCGCCGAAGTTCACGTTGACAAGGACAAGTCGTCAGAAGCCCTGCGCGCGGCTGGCGAGGCGGCGGTCTTTCACAAGGGTCTGGCGGTGCAGATTCTGGCGGCCGAATGTCAACTGGACGGTGTTCTGGCGCGCACCTCGCTGAGCCTGTCGCAGATCATGGCCTTTGAAATCGGTCAGGTGCTTGCCCTGTCCGGGGCCGCCGTGGAACGGATTAGTGTCGAGGGGATGGACGGCCGCAAGCTGTGGGAGGGGCGGTTGGGCCAGAACCGGGGCTTGCGCGCCATCCGCCTGTCAGAACCGCAATCGGCGCTTTCGGGGGCGTCGGTGTCGGGGCAGGTCCAGAGCGCGAAGGCGGGGATGCCGGAAAGCTTCAACGCGCCGATGAAGGCTGCCGCCGCCGGATAAGGCGCGCGACGGACCTTTGGCGCAAGGGGTCCGGTCGGCACCGTGCGGTCACAAATTGCGGCGAGGGCCATTGCGGTGCCAGGGCGGCGCTGCTTGCGGTCACAAGCAGGACCTTATCCCTTGGTCAAGACCCCGCGCAGGTGTTCCAGATTGTAGCCAAAGCGCGCCGGGGTGGCGATCAGCTCGTCCGCCGGACGCTGGCCCGCCTGGGTCAGGGCCCACAGGATCGAACAGCGGTTGCCCGAGGCGCAATAGGCTAAGACCGGGCCGGTGGCCGCCGCCATCGCCCGGGCCTGCGCGTTGATCTGGTCGGGGCCGATCTGGCCCGGAATGATCGGATTTGCCACGAAGGTCAGGCCAAGCGCCTGAGCCGCGGCGAGCATCACGTCCGTGTGCAGATCCGGCGTGATCTCGCCGTCCGGGCGGTTGTCGATCACGGTGGCAAAGCCCGCCGCCTTGATCGCGGGCAGGTCCGACGGGTCGATTTGCGGCGATACGGCGTAGGCAGGAGTCAGCGGGCGAATGTCCATGGGGCTTCTCTTGGATGAAATACGGTCGATCTGCGTGCGGATCGCGGGCGCGACCAACATACCTGTCAGCATGGCGATTGCAAACAGCAAGCCGCCCCACCCGCCAAAGGACAGGCTGGCGATGGCGGGCCCCGGGCACAGGCCCGCCAGGGCCCAGCCCATGCCGAACAGGATCGAGCCGATCACAAGGTTGGGTCCGACTTCGCGCTTGGGGGCCTCGGGAAAGGCGCCGCCCAGAACCGGATGATACATCCGGTGGGTCACGCGCCAGGCCACCGCCATCGGCAGGATCGCCCCGCCCATCACGAAGGCCAGAGTCGGGTCCCAGTGGCCAAAGACATCCAGCCAGCCCTGAACCCGCGTGGTGTCGGTCATGCCCGAGATTGTCAGGCCGATGCCAAAGGCCCCACCCGCCGCAAAGGATGCCAGAAGGCGGCGCATCAGATCACCCCCAGAAGGTGGCGCATGACGGCCAGCATGATCCCGCCCGCCAGCACATAGAACACCGTGGCCACGATCCCGCGCAGCGACAGCCGCGAGATGCCGCAGACGCCATGCCCCGAGGTACAGCCATTGGCCAACCGCGTGCCGATCCCCACCAGCAGCCCGCCCGCGATGATCACCGCAAGATTGCTTGTCAGATGGGTGGTCGTGGGCCACAGCTGCGGCACCACAAGCGCGGGCAGGGCAAAGGTGCCCCCCAGAAAAGCCGCCCGCTCGGGCCAGTCTTTCCACCCCGTGCGATCGACCAGCCCGCCGACAATGCCCGAAACTCCCATGATGCGGCCGTTGACCAACAAGAAGAACGACGCCGATCCGCCGATGATCAGCCCGCCGATCAATCCCCAAAGCCAGTCGATTGACATCGCCGCCCCCCGTGGTTGCCCTGTGGCACAGGGTTAACAGCAAGCCCCCGGCCTGCCTAGGCCGAAGTCGGGCCTTGAGGCCTGAGGAGCCTTATTGGAACCGCCCTTTCCCTTTTGCGCCCTCAACCCCGCGCCACGAAACGGCAATGCCCGCCCGCCGGGTGGGCAGGCAACGGCGTTCCAGTCGGTTTATGGATCAGCAAATCCGCCTGAATTTCCGCTGCTGGCGCGGCATAGCGCCTGCCCGACGGGGCGGTCCCTTCCCGGCGCCTGCCCGGGCAGCGGGGCATTGCACGGGCGGGCTTCGCGCCTGGTTCCATCATGGGCCATCTCTTATCACAGGGCGTTCAGCGGCACCTTCAGATAGGACAGGCCGTTGTCTTCGGGTTCGGGCATGTGGCCCGCGCGCATGTTGACCTGCAACGACGGGATGATCAGGCGCGGCATGGCAAGGGTGGCATCGCGGGCTTCGCGCAGGGCCACGAAGGCCGCCTTGTCGCGCCCGCTGCCGATATGCACATTGCCGGCCTTCTGCGCGCCCACCGTCGACTCCCAGGCGTAAACCTCGCGCCCCGGGGCCATGTAGTCATGGCCCACAAAGATCCGCGTCGCGTCGGGCAGGGCCAGGATGCGCTGGATGGAATCGTAGAGCGCCCCCGCGTCGCCGCCGGGGAAATCGGCCCGGGCCGAGCCGCCGTCGGGCATGAACAGCGTGTCGCCGACGAAGACCGCGTCGCCGACGAGATGCGTCATGCAGGCGGGCGTGTGGCCCGGCGTGGCCATCACCCGCACCTCG
>JANMJC010000330.1:0-3633 GCA_031371185.1 Paracoccaceae bacterium
GCCCAAAGACGCCAGAATGGTCAGAATCTTGAAGTAATTCATCAGAATCTCCTGCCGGCTGGCGCAAGGCTAGCTGACCTGCTCCGTGGCGTCCCATCACTCTGGCGTGATTTGCAAGAATTCGCGCAGCCATCCCGGCAGGTATTCCACCCTCTCGCAGCCGGCAAAGCGCGCCAGCCGGGCAATTTCGGCTTCAAGTCGCCGGATCAGCACGGCCGAGGGGGCGCGCAGGGCCGGCTCGGGCCAGAAAGCGCGCACGCGCAGGGTGTTTTCGCTGCGATGGGCCTTGGCGTCCAGCCGACCGATCAGGCGGTCGCCGTCCAGCACCGGAAAGACGTAATAGCCCCAGACGCGCCTGGACTCGGGCACGAAAACCTCGATCCGGTAGTAGAAACCGAACAGGAATTCGGCACGCTTTCGGTCACGCAGGGCCGGATCGAAAGGCGACAGAACCCGCAGCCGTGGGGCAGGCTGGGGCAGGGCAAGGGCCAGATCGTACAGGCCGGGCCGGGCCAGCGATTTTCGCCGCGTCCCGTCGGCCCCTTCGATCAGCACCTCTTCCACCAGCCCGGATTTCAGGGCCGCCCGGCCCCAGGTCTTCGCCTCTTCCACACTGGTCAAGGCGTAAAACGCGGCCAATTCGCCCGAGGTGCCGAACCCCAGACGGTCCAGCGCCTGCTGCATCGCCCAATCGACGGTGTGATCGGGCGCATGTTCGGTTTCGCGCAGGTCAGCGGACACCACGCGCTCGGTCAGATCATAGACCTTGTGAAAGCCATCGCGCCGCGTGATCGACAGTTCTCCGGTGTGCCACAGCCATTCCAGCGCGGTTTTTGACGGATGCCAATCCCACCAGCCGCCCTTTGAGCGTTCCTCGCCCTCGCCCACATCGGCGGTTTTCACCGCCCCGTGATCGCGGATGCGGGTCAGGATCCTGTGCAACTGCTCTTCATATCCAGGGCGAAACCACTTTTGCCAATTCGCCCGCATGCGCTGTTCTGACCGGGCAAAGCGGTGCTTCCAGTGGGGAAAAACCGAGATCGGCAGGATCGATGCATCATGCGTCCAATGCTCCCAAAGGGCGCGGTCGGTTTCGACAAGGGATTTCAGGGCCTCGGGGCGGTAGGTCTGGCGGCGCGACCACAGGATCATGTGATGCGCGCGCTCTACCGTGGCGATGCTGTCGACCTGAACGAAGCCGATGCTGTCGATCAGCCGCGCAAGATCGGCGCCATGCGCGGGGCCCTTGGGCAGATCTCCCAAGGCGTGATTGTGCAGGAACAAGCGGCGGGCAAGGGTGTTTTCCAGCGTCAGCATGGGCAGAAGCCTATCGGCGCCGCATCGGGATGCAAGACTTTTGCCCCCGAGGTCAGGCGGCGAGGGCCATGCGGCGGGCCTCGGCAAAGGACACCAGTCGGTTCGACGCCTCGTCCCACAGGTTCAGGCGCACCGATTTCAGGCTTTCCAGGATGGTCAGCTTTTGCGCCTCGGCCAGTTCGGCATGGTCGCGCAAGACTTCGGTCAGGCGATAGAACGGGATGCGGCTGTACAGATGGTGAACATGGTGGATGCCGATGTTGGCCGTCAGCCAGCGCAGGGGCGCGGGCAGGACATAGTGGGACGAGCCTTCAAGAGCGGCCTCGTGCATGTGCCAGTTGTCATCCTTGGCCCAATGGGTGCTTTCAAACTGGTGCTGCACATAGAACAGCCAGACCCCGATCGTGGCGGCGATGACGGAGGTGGGCAGGAAGATCAGGATGACCGGCATCAACCCGCCCAGCCACAACATCATGCCGATGCCGATGGCCAGAATCGCGTTGGTGCCCATGGCCGATGTCCAGTACCGCCAGCCCTGATTCATCAGACCAAAGGGCAGGCGGTTTTGCAGAATGAACAGATAGCTTGGGGCCAGCACGAACAGCACGATCGGATTGCGGTACAGCCGGTACACGAACTGGCCCATCCTGCCGCGCGCCCGGTATTCGGCGACGGTCAGGGTCAGGATATCGCCGCTGCCGCGCTGATCCAGATTGCCGTGGGTGGCATGGTGGATCGAATGCGACCGACGCCAGACATCATAGGGGGTCAGGGTCAGCACGCCCAGAACCCGCCCCACCCAATCGCCCGCCGTACGGTTGCGGAAATAGCTGGAATGGCCGCAATCATGCTGGATGGCGAAGATCCGCACCAGAAACGCGCCGTTCAGCACGGCCAGCGCGAAGGCGAGCCAATAGCTGACCGACAGGCTGGCCCAGGCAAGCGCCCACAAAGCGGCGAAGGGCACGAGGGTGGCGACCAATTCCCAGATCGAACGGCGGGTCGAGGGCTCTCGATACTTCGCAAGAATCTGAACCCATTCACGCGCGTCGCGCGCCTGCGCTTCGTCCGGATTTTGTGGCATCGTCGGCCTTCCTGCCTGCGTTTGATCAGACCGGCGCACCGATCTTCGGGCATTGTAGCTGCCCTTCGTTAACGGACATTCCACGCCATGGCTTGTTTGTCCAGCGTGACGTCGCACAACGACTTGTCACAACGTTACGTCTCAGGGCAGAATTCCGGCCTCGGCCGCGATCTCGCGCGCCGATTTGCGGGCCCGTTCGGTGGCCGATTTCAACTGACCGCAGGCCGCCATGATGTCTTCGCCGCGCGGTTTGCGGATCGGGCTTGAATAGCCCGCGTTGAAGATGATGTTGGCGAAGGCCTCGATCCGGTCCCAGTCCGACCGCTCATAGGGGCTGCCCGGCCATTCGTTGAACGGGATCAGGTTGATCTTTGCCGGAATGCCCGCGATCAGCTTGACCAGACGCTTCGCATCGGCGTCGCTGTCGTTCACGCCCTTCAACATGACATATTCAAAGGTGATGCGTTCGGAATTGGACAGCTTGGGATAGTCGCGCAATTCGTCGAGCAAGGCCTTGATGTTCCAGCGTTTGTTAATGGGCACCAGAGTGTCGCGCACCGCGTCGGTGGTGGCGTGGAAACTGACGGCCAGAAGGCAGCCGATCTCGGTCGCGGCACGGGCAATCTCGGGCACCACGCCGCTGGTGGACAGGGTGATGCGGCGGCGGCCCAGGGCGATGCCCTCGCCGTCCATCACCACCTTCATCGCGTCGCGCACGTTGTCGAAGTTGTACAAGGGCTCGCCCATGCCCATCAGCACCACGTTCGACAGCAGGCGCGTCTCGTTCTTGGGCGCGCCGGGTTGCTGCCATTCGGCCAGATCATCGCGCGCCAGCATGACCTGACCCACGATTTCCCCCGCCGTCAGATTGCGCACCAGCTTTTGCGTGCCGGTGTGACAAAATGAACAGGTCAGGGTGCAGCCCACCTGCGACGAGATGCACAGGGTGCCCCGGTTCTCCTCGGGGATATAGACCACTTCAACCTCATGCCCGCCCGCGATGCGCACCAGATACTTGCGGGTCCCGTCGGCGCTGACCTGACGGTTCACCACCTCGGGCACTTCGATGACGAAATGTTCGGCCAGAAGGGCGCGGTAATCCTTGGACAGATTGCTCATGTCGCTGAACTCGCGCACGCCCCAGTGATAGACCCACAGCCAGACCTGCCCCAACCGCATCTTGACCTGTTTTTCGGGCGTGCCGGCGGCAATCAGTGCGTCGCGCAACTGTT
>JANMJC010000362.1:0-4750 GCA_031371185.1 Paracoccaceae bacterium
AATCGCTGATCTTGAAGAACCACTGCGTCAGTTCCCGCCGTTCCACCGGCGCGTTCGAGCGCCAGCCCTTGCCGTCGATCACCTGTTCGTTGGCCAGCACGGTCATGTCGACCGGGTCCCAGTTCACCACCGCCGCCTTGCGATAGACCAGCCCCGCCGCCAGCATGTCGATGAACATCGACTGC
The DNA here is from genome assembly GCA_031371185.1 of Paracoccaceae bacterium. Lineage (GTDB taxonomy): Bacteria > Pseudomonadota > Alphaproteobacteria > Rhodobacterales > Rhodobacteraceae > CAIYZT01. The sequence continues at coordinate 186 of JANMJC010000362.1, forward strand.
TGCTGGCCGTAATATTCCGGGTCACAGGTGGCAAACTCTCGGGACCAGTCGATCGACAGGCCCAGGGGTTTCATCTGGGCGCGCATGTCGGCGATGTTGGAATAGGTCCAGTCGCGGGGATGGCCGCCGCGTTCCATCGCGGCATTCTCGGCGGGCATGCCAAAGGCGTCCCAGCCCATCGGATGCAGCACCGAAAAGCCCTGCGCCGCCTTGGTGCGCGCCACCACATCGCCCATCGTGTAATTGCGCACATGGCCCATGTGGATGCGCCCGGAGGGATAGGGGAACATCTCCAGCACATAGTACTTCGGCCGCGTGGGGTCGTGACGGGCCACGAACACCTGCGCCTCGTCCCAGGCCTGTTGCCATTTCGGTTCGATCTGGGCGGGTTCATAGCGCGACATCAAGGGGCCTCATCAGGGGTTTCTGGCGGGATACACTCTTGCCGGGGCCAAGGTCCAGAACAACCTGCCGCCTTCACTTTGGCGCAAATCGCAACACCGCAAACCATCGTTTGCGGTTGGGGGGAAGGGCAAAGCCTTGGGGGCAGCTCCCCTTTGCGCCGCCTAGAGTTTCGAATCGGCGATGCGCAATTCGCGGGCCCGCGACAGAATCGCATCCTCGACCGCGCGCAGGGTTTCAGGGTCGACCGGCCCGCTGGAGGTCTGCATCGCGATCTTCAGGCTGCGGGCATCAAGGGCGGGATCCTGAACATAGATCGTGGCGCGGTAGGCGCGGCCACCGCCGGGCGGGGTGCCGTAACCGGTCACGATGACGCCGGTGAAGGGGTCGATGGATTCGATCGGCAGGAAGTTCAAAACGTCCAGCGCCGCGACCCAGATGTATTTGTTGACCTCGACCGTGGTGTTGGGGTCGTCCGAGTTGGAAAACAGGTCCCAGACCGTCGATTTGCGTGTTCCGGCCGATGCGGCGGTGGCCGCCGCACTTTGCGCATCCGCCGCAGCCTGGGCCGCCAATTGCTGTTCGGTTTGCGGTTGGGCGGGGGCGGAGGTGCCGAAAATGCCCCCCAAACCGCCCGAATTGCCGCTGCATCCCACAAGGACCAGCGCACAAAGCGCCAAGGCGGCCGGGGACATGCCAGAGAATCGCCGCAGGTTTTCCCCGGGCAACAGCGCAGTCTGGCGACGTTTCAGGATCATCCGGTCCCCCGATTTCTTTCAGCCTGTCTAGCCCGTCCACCCTGCCCTGCCAAGGCCCCATGCAAACCTTGAGACGCGCCGCGACGGGATCGCGCCGGAAGGGTCTCGTGCGCGCGCGCGAAAGTGATCCTGTGAGGGGGCCGTCAGACGGGCCATTGCGGCCGTTTCACGGCCTTCCCGGGGCGGCAAAATGGACTGTGGCAAGACTGCACCATGATCTTGCTCTTTCCCCCAACCGCCGAGCCTTGGCATTGCAATCAAGGGTGTGAAGAGGGAAATAGGGTCCCATACCAGTTCGGATTCCCCTGAATTGGGCCGCACCTTTGATACAACGAGGGAACACTATGAAAAAGATTCTTCTTGCTACCACCATGCTGGTTGGCACCGCCGGCCTCGCAGCCGCTGAAGTCAGCTTCTCGGGCTCGGCTCACGCCGGTATCGCTTCGAATGCTGGCGGCGACTTCGACGTCTACTCGTCGGCTGGCCTGGACGTGACCTTCTCGGGCGCTTCGGACAACGGTCTGGAATTCGGCGCAACGTTTGGCGCTTCGGTTGGCCACTCGTACGCTTTCGCTGATGATGACGGCTTCGGTAACGAAGACGGGACCCTGGGCGATCCGGAAGTGTTCATCTCGGGTTCGTTCGGCCGCGTGGCGTTCAACCACAACGGCTATGGCTTCTTCCACAACGACGACTCGGACGCTGATCAGGCTGACGTTGACTACTCGGGCACCTTCGGTGGCCTGACTGTCGGCCTGCGCGCTGACGTTCAGGACGTGAATGACCTGGCGGACCTGGACGGCATCGACCAAGGCCTCGACGGTGACTTCGCTGACGACGCTGGTAACCCCAACGACCTGTCGGCCACCCTGGGCTACACGATCGCTGGTATCGCTGTGACCGCGAACGTTGACGGCACCGATGACATCGCTTGGGACGTGGGCGCTTCCTACACCATGGGCGCTTTCACCGCTGGCGTGACCTACAATGTCGACTCGGTTGCAGAACTGACCGGCACCTATGAAGCCAACGGCATCATGGCAACCGCTTCGTACAACACCGACTCCGAATGGTCGGTTGGTGGTTCGTACACGATGAACGGCATCTCCTTCGCCGCATCGACCGACGACGCCTCGGCTTGGGAAGTGACCGCTGGTTACGACCTTGGTGGTGGCCTGTCGCTGGAAGCCGGCTACAACTACACCAACGACGCCTTCATCGGCGCTGCAATGACGTTCTAATCCTTAACCGGATTGGACGGTGGAAAAGCGGGCTTAGGCCCGCTTTTTCTATTTTGGGGTCTTCTCATCGGCGGGGCTCTGTGGCCATCTGCGCCGAAAGAGGGCCAAGCCATGTCGTTGAGCGAAATCCGATCCCGCCTTGCCACAGCCGAGACTGCCGCAGGCCGCGTGCCGGGGTCGGTGCGGCTGATCGCGGTGTCCAAGGTGCAACCCCTGGCCCGCGTTTGTGCCGTTCTGGAACAGGGCCACCGGCTGTTTGGCGAGAACTATGTGCAAGAGGCCGCAGGCAAATGGCCCGACCTGCGGGCTGAATTCGGTCCGCTCGCCGTCCACATGATCGGCCCGCTGCAATCCAACAAGGCGCGTCAGGCGGTCGAGGTGTTTGACGCCATCCATTCGGTGGACCGCCCGTCGCTGGCGCAAAAGCTGGCGGGATTGGCGCAGGCGCGCGGCTCCTGCCCAAAGCTGTTCGTGCAGGTCAACACCGGGGCCGAAGCGCAGAAGGCGGGCGTGCTGCCGCAGGATCTTGACCGCTTTCTGACCGATTGCGCGGCCATTTCCCTGCCGATCCAAGGCCTAATGTGCATCCCGCCCGAGGGTCTGGACCCGACCCCGCATTTCGCAGCACTTGCCGAAATGGCCGCGCGCAATGGGCTAAGTGGTCTGTCGATGGGCATGAGCAGCGATTTCGAGGCGGCCGTCGCCCATGGCGCAACCCACATCCGCGTCGGGTCCGCGATCTTTGGGGCAAGGGAGTATGGCTGAGGGAAGCTGTTCTCTTGTCCAATTCGATTGAAATCAAATTGGACAGAAAAGTCCTGACCGGCCCGTCCTTCAGGTCAGCCAGACCCTTGCGTAGGGCGGCAGGGACAGAAGATCGTCGTGCAGCGTTACTGGGGCATCGGACAGGGCGTCGTGCCAATGGCTGACCCCCTGCGCGCTCAGCCAGTCACCAGACAGGCGCTGCCAGTCTTCGGAAAAATTGAACAGACACAGGATGGGCTGGGTGGGCGCGCGGCGCTGTAAGGCGAACAGGGCGGTCTGCCCGGTGGCCAGCACCCGCGTCGGATGACCCGCGTGCAGATCGGGCGTTGCCCGGCGACGTGCCAGGATGTGCTTGACCCCCTGAAACACCCGCGCCGACGGGCTGTTCCCGTGGCGGGCCCGTGCTGCGGTCCAATCCATGCGCGGGCGATGCAGCCAGCGGCTGTCATGGGCATGGTCCGGCCGGTCGCGGTAGCTGTAGTCGTTCAACATGGTCAACTCGTCGCCCATGTAGATCAGGGGGATCCCGCCAAAGCTTGCAATCAGCGCGTGGCCCATCAGGATGCGGTGGATGGCGAGGTCCACCTCGGCCGGGGTGCTTGCCCGCTCCAGACCGGCAAGCGAGGCGAAACTGCCCGAAATACGCTTGTCCCCGGTGGCCGGATTTTCCTGAAACAGCGCGCCTTGCGCAAAGCTTCCCGGAAAAGCCCCCTCGTAGAAATCGGACAGATAGGCCCGGTGCGCCGCCCCCGACAGACCAAGCGCGCCTGCGTCCTCGTCCGTCACCGCCCAGCCGATGTCGTCGTGACAGCGGATATAGGTGGCATAGGTGGCGTTCGTCAGGTGCTCGGGGAAGTGGCTTTGCAACACATGGGTCATCAGACGCGTGTCGCGGGTGGCAAGTGCGCTCCAGTACTGAACCATCAGCGAATTGTGGTAGGCCAGATTGCCCAAGCGGCCATCATGGCGCCCACGCCCCAGATAGGGCAGCATCTCGGCAGGAGCGACGATCGCCTCTTCCAGATGGATCACCGCCGGGCAGGTGATGCGGCAACAGGCGCGCAGGGCCTGCAACAGCATGTGCACCTGCGGTTCGGACTGGCAGCGCGTGCCCATGCGTTTCCACATGAAGGCCACGGCATCCAGACGCAGGACGTCAACGCCCTGATTGGCAAGAAAGAACATGACCCGGGTGATTTCCAGAAAGACCTGCGGATTGGCCCAGTTCAGATCCCATTGGTGTTCGTTGAAGGTGGTCCAGACCCATTTTCCGATGTCCGGGTAATGGGTGAAATTGCCGGGGGCATTGTCGGGGAAAACCTCGACCAGACTTTTCGAATAGGCGTCGGGCAGCTCGGGCGTGTCGAACATCAGGGAGTAGTCCTGATACAGCGGGTCG
>JANMJC010000371.1:0-2991 GCA_031371185.1 Paracoccaceae bacterium
GTGCCGTGCTTGGTACCCGGAACGAAGGCCATGATGTCCTGCGCGGGACGGGCGGCATTCACATCGGCCCAGGTCTTGGCGGTGTTGGCGGCACCCACGCCGTCCTTGACGGTTTCAGCCGCCAGCGCACCCCAGACATCCGCCGGGGTCAGCACGAAATCCGCGCCCGCCGCGTCCGAGGCGAACACGATGCCGTCATAACCGAAGCGCACTTCCATCAACCCGGTCACGCCATTGGCGGCGCAGGTGTCGATGTCGGACTGCTTGATGCGGCTGGAGGAATTGGCGATGTCGATAAAGCCTTCGCCCACGCCTTCGCACAGTTTCTTGCGGCCGGCGCCCGAACCGCCCCCTTCGACGACCGGCGTCGGGAAATCAAAATTCTCGCCAAAGGCTTCGGCGACGATGGTGGCATAGGGCAGCACGGTCGACGATCCGGCAATCTGCAACTGGTCACGGGCCTGAGCGGTCAGGGCCGAGGCGGCCAGGATCACGGCGGCCGAGCCTGCGAGTTTGGTGAAAGACATCTGTAACTCCGGTTTCAGAATCGCAAAGGCCCCCAATGGCCTTCGTCCCGGCCCGTCTATGGGGTCTGGTCTACAGATTTGCGACAGTTGTGTAACAGTTCCATGACAGTGCGGGCGAAGGCATTTTTGAAGGTCGCCCTTATCCGGGGAACAACACGCTGAATTTGCTGCCCTTTCCGGGATTACTCTCGATGGTCAACCGCCCGCGATGGCGGTTGACGATGTGTTTTACGATCGCCAGACCCAGGCCCGTCCCGCCCTTTTCGCGGCTGCGATGCCCATCGACCCGATAGAATCGCTCGGTCAGGCGCGGCAGGTGCAAGGGGTCGATGCCCTCGCCGTGATCGGTGACCGACAGGCAGATCACCGGACCGCGCGGCCCCTGATCGCGGGCAAGCGCGATGTCGACCGTCCCGCCGGGGTGCGAGCCGTATTTGATGGCGTTCTCGATCAGGTTCGACAGCACCTGCAACACCTGATCGCGGTCCGCGCGCAACAGGTGCGGCACCTCGGCCCCCTGAACGCGCAACGCCACCTCGGCGGCGCGCGCAACCGGGCGCAGCGTGGACACCGCCTCGCTTACCAGCACCGAAAGGTCTTCCTCGGTCTCCGGGCGCACCCGCTCTTCGGCCTCGACCCGGCTGAGATGCAGAAGATCGCGCACCAGCCGGTTCATCCGTTCAGCCTCGTTGGCCATGATGGTCAGAAAACGCGCCCGCGCCGGGCCGTCGTCGCGCGCCGGGCCGCGCAGGGTCTCGATGAACCCCAGAAGCGAGGTCAGGGGCGTGCGCAACTCGTGGCTGACATTTGCCACGAAGTCGCGGCGCATCTGGTCCATCTGGGCCAGGGCGGTCAGATCCTGAAACACCACCGCCACCCCGTCGCGCAAGCCGGTCACATGCGCCTCAAGCACGGTGTCCTGACTGGCCCCGGCCAATGAGACCCGGGCGACCCCAGGTTCTTCGGTTCGGCGGGCCCGCGAAATGGCGTCCAGAATCTCGGGCTGCCGCAGCGCCATCGCAAAATGACGCCCCAGGGCGCCGGGGCCGAACAGAGCCGTCGCGGCCGGGTTCATCATGGCGATGCGGTCATCTGGCCCGACCCGCAGCGCCGGCATCGGCAGGACGCCAAGGATGCGGTCGTGATCGTTCATGGCGCTGTCCTCCCGGCCGACTTTCGCCGCGACCTTGGGTGAAGCCGGGCCGGCGCGCAAGCCCAGGCGCCCCGGATCAAACCGGAGGGGCGTCGCGCCGGGTAATCCAGTCGTGATCGGGGTCGTTCTGAAACCGCCAGTTGCGCCGCGGGCCGGCCATGACGTTCAGATAGTACATCTCATAGCCATAGGGCGCGCCGCAGGGATGATGCCCGCGCGGCACCAGCACGACATCGTGGTTCTTCACCGTCATGGTTTCGTCCAGCGACCCGTCTTCGGTATAGACCCGCTGAATGCCAAAGCCCTGTGCGGGGTTCAGGCGGTGGTAATAGCTTTCCTCAAGATAGGTCATGCGCGGAAAGTCATCTTCGTCGTGGCGGTGGCTGGGATAGGACGACCAGTTGCCCGCAGGCGTGAAAACCTCGGTCACAAGCAGGCTGTCGGCGACGTCCAGGCCTTCCATGGCGATGTTGTTGATAAAGCGCGTGTTCTGCCCCTGCCCGCGCGGGGTCAGCACGATGCCCTCGGGCCCCAGCCTGCGGGCCGCATGGCCACTCCGGCCCGGGGCGGAACACACCGCCAGCGTGCAGGGCGTGGTGGCCGTGGCCGACCAGTCGCTGTCATTGGGGACATACAGGCAATGCGGCGGCGTCTTTTCAAACACATCCATCCGGTCGCCGATCACCCCCCAGTCCTGCCCGGCGCCGGTCAAATGCGCCAAACCCTCGACCAGCACCAGAATGACCTCGCGGTCGCCGGTCTGCGCCACCACGCGGTCGCCGGGCGCCAGAAGGTGCAGATCGAACCCGACAAAGCCCCAGCCCGCCGTGGCTGGGGTGACATGATGCACCTGCCCGCTGCTGCCTTTGGGTTTTATCAGCAAATCGCCCATCTTTCCCCCTCCTCACACCTTGACCATCCCCATCGGGGACCGATGAATTTTCGCCGAAAATTCATCTCTGCGGATCGCCCGCGTCAGAAACCGCCTGACGGGGGCCAGGGCCTATCCCATCAGAACCTGATCCTTGCGCGCGCCCTCAAAGCGCAGGCGTGCGGCCCTGACTTCGGCGCGGTCCGACACTTCCGGCACCCCCACCTCCCACCAACTGCCCCCGGCTTCGGTCGTGTGCCAGGGGTCGCTGTCGATCACGATCACCATGGGACGATCCACCGTCTTGGCGCGGGCCAAGAGAACCTCCAGTTCAGCGATCGACCCCGCCTTCACCGCAATCGCCCCCATGGCACCGGCATGGGCGACAAAGTCGATCTGGCTGGCGTTGACGTGGTGGCTGTCGTCCAGAAGGTTGTTGA
>JANMJC010000432.1:0-4373 GCA_031371185.1 Paracoccaceae bacterium
ACGGCGCGCCGCCAGTGCCCTGTTGCAACCGGTTGATGCAGCCATAGCCGCGATTGTCCGTCACGACGACGGTGAAGGGCAGGCCCATCATCACGGCGGTGTGCAACTCGCTGTTGGCCATCATGTAGCTGCCATCGCCGACCATGCAGATCACATCCGCCTCGGGCCGCGCCATCTTGATGCCAAGGGCACCCGCGATTTCATAGCCCATGCAGGAATAGCCGTATTCCATATGGTAGCCGCCCTGGGCCGCATCCCAGATCTTGTGCAACTCGCCCGGCATGGTGCCGGCAGCCCCCATCACGATGGTGGCAGGCCCCGCGCTGCGCTGCACCGCGCCGATCACCTGCCCGTCGGTCGGCAGGGCATTGGCGTTGGCGGGTCGCGCCTTCTCTGCCGCTGTGGCCGAGCGCCAGTCGGTCAGCAAGCTGGCATCCGGCGCCCATTTCTGCGATCCCAATGCCTTGTCAAACGCTTGCAACGCGATCTTCGCATCCGACACGAGGTTCAGCGCCCCATGTTTGCAGGCGTCATAGGCCTGCACATTGACCGACAGGATCCGCAGATCGGGGTTCTTGAAGATCGACCACGACCCGGTGGTGAAATCCTGCAACCGCGTGCCAAGCGCCACCACGACATCGGCCACCGCGCAAAGCGCATTGGCGCTGGACGAACCTGTCACCCCCACGGGGCCGAAGTTCATCGCGTGATCATGGGCCAGCACCGATTTTCCGGCCTGGGTTTCCACGACAGGGATCTGATGCGCGCTGGCAAAGGCCGCCAGCGCCGTCTCGGCCCCCGAATACAACGCACCTCCGCCAGCCACGATCACCGGGTTCCTGGCGCCTTTCAGCAGGGCAATTGCCGCCGCCAACTCGTCAGCATCCGGTTCGGGGCGACGGATTTTCCAGACCTTGGGGGTAAAGAACACCGCCGGATAGTCAAAGGCCTGCGCCTGCACATCCTGACAAAAGGCCAAGGTTACCGGGCCGCATTCGGCCGGATCGGTCATCACCCGCAGGGCGCGCGGCAAGGCGGTCAGCAGATGTTCGGGGCGCGAGATGCGGTCGAAATAGCGCGAGACGGGCCGGAAGCAATCATTGGCCGACACGGTGCCGTCCTGAAAATCCTCGATCTGTTGCAGCACCGGATCGGGCGCGCGCGAGGCAAAGACATCGCCGGGCACGAACAGCACCGGCAGGCGGTTGGCATGGGCAAGGGCGGCGGCGGTGACCATGTTGGTCGCCCCCGGCCCGATCGACGAGGTCACGGCCATCGCGCGACGTCGGCGCTGCGCCTTGGCATAGGCGATGGCGGTGTGGGCCATGGTCTGTTCATTGTGGCCGCGCCAGGTGGGCAGCACCTCGCGGTGGGCATACAAGGCCTCGCCCAGACCGGCGACATTGCCATGGCCAAAGATCGCCCAGACCCCTTCGATGAACCGCTCGCCCTCTTCGGTCATCTGGACGGACAGCCATCTGACCATGGCCTGGGCGGCGGTCAGGCGCAAAGTCTGTGGGTGTATCGAGGTCATGTCGCATCTCCGGTTGCGCGGGCTTGGTCCCAGATGCCGCAAAGGCGGCGATAGTTATCGGCCATGGTGGCCACGGCGGCAGCGTCGCTGACCTCGCCGGCAAGCCAGGCGCGGCCCATGTCGGCGTGAATGGTGCGGCCCACGGCAAAGCCCTTGACCAGCGGGAAAGGTGCCGCCAGCCGGAAGGCCGAGGCCAGTTCCGCCTCGGTCTGGCCCAGCCCCAGGATCACGACGCCCTGCACATGGGGGTCGCGGCCCTGGATCGCGTCACAGGTGGCGGCCCAGGCTTTGGTGCTCTGCATCGGCTCCAGCTTCCACCAGTCGGGGAAGATGCCGATGTCATAGAACCGGGTGATCAGCCTGGCCGTGGTCAGATCGTCGACCGGGCCCACCTTTGACGGGATGACTTCCAGCAGCATTTCCAGACGGTTGCGGCGGCAGGCGTGGAACAGGCGGGTGATGGTGGCCTCTTGTGCCGAGGCCATTTCGGGGGCGTCGGCAGGGTGGCAAAAGCATAAGACCTTGACGACATGCTCCAGCGGCCATTCCGACAGGCCCCCGAAATCGGGGCCCAGTTCGGGTTCCAGCGTCAAGGGGCGCGAGCCCGGCCATTCCACCGGGCGGCCAATCCACAACCCCTGCCCCGCTGCGCGGTGCAGCGCGGTCTTGCCCAGACGGTTGTCGCACAGCAGCCCATAGCCCGGGCGGCCCTGCGACACCTGCAACGCGGCCTCCAGGCACAATTCCTTGAAGCGGCCGATCCTGGCCGGGGTGGCACCCGGCAAAACCTCCAACTGCGAACGGTGGTCGAAGGCAAAGGCGCGCACCTGATCCCATTGGCGGCGGCGGTTGGTGGACCAGTGGATCTGCTCCAGCGCCGCATCCTGGCGCAGGGCGGGGGTGACGATGCCGCGTGCGAGGAAGAACTGCAGCTCTTCCCAGGACGGATAGGCGGGCGTGCAGCCATGGCGCGAGACGGCGAAAGCCCCGCAGACATTGGCGTATTTCAGCGCGACGGGCCAGGTTTCGTCGTCCATCCAGCCCTTGACGAGGCCCGACATGAACCCGTCGCCCGCCCCCAACACGTTGAAAACCTCGATCGGAAAGCCGGGGCCGGACTGGCCTTCGTCCAGGGTGTCGGGGATGGCATCGGTAAAGGCCACCGCCCCCGCAGCCCCCCGTTTGCACACCAGCGTCGCCTTGGACACCGCCCGCACGGCCCGCAGGGCGGCGATGGTGTCGGTGTTTCCGCCCGCGATGTGAAACTCTTCTTCCGTGCCCACGATCAGATCGAAATGGTGCAGCGTGGCCTGCAGCTTTTCCGTCACCTTGGCGGATTCGATGAAGCGGCTTTCGCCCATCCCATGTCCGGCAAGCCCCCAAAGGTTGGGGCGATAGTCGATGTCCAGCGCGGTGCGCGCCCCGTGCCGGCGCGCCAGCGTCAGTGCCTTCAGAATGGCGGCTTCGGTGCGCGGGTTCGACAGATGGGTGCCCGTGGCCACCACGGCGCGGGCGGATGCGATGTGGGCCTCGTCGATATCCTCTTCGCTCAACGCCATGTCGGCACAGTTTTCGCGGTAAAAGATCAGCGGAAAATGGTCTTCGTCCCGGATGCCCAGAAGGACCAGCGCGGTCAGACGGTCGGGGTCGGTCCTGACACCCTGGGTGTCGACCCCCTCGCGCGCCAGTTCCTCGCGGATGAAGCGGCCCATGTGTTCGTCGCCGACCCGGGTGATCAGCGCCGATTTCAAACCCAACCGCGCCATGCCCGCCGCCATGTTGGTCGGACTGCCACCGATGTATTTCTGGAACGTCGCCATGTCCTCCAGCCGCCCGCCGACCTGCGCGCCGTACAGGTCGACCGAAGACCGTCCGATCGTGATGACGTCGAGTGTTTTCATCGCAGGCCCTTTCAGACGCATCTTCCGCGGCGACCGGAGACTCAGGCCCCGCCGTGTTTTGGAATATTTATTCCACTTTGGATGGAAGGCAAAGGATTTTATTCATTCCAGACGAAGACAGCGACCCAATGGGTTATGGGTTTGGTCGACATTCTTCATGTGATTTATCAGGACTGCGCGCCACCCCATTGTGAACGATCAGTTTTCCCGGGCAGAGCCCACCGCAACCGAAAGCGCCATAGCCAGCGCCAGCGTGGCCGACAGGGACCGGAACGCGCCGAAATCAACCTCGGGAACGGTCAGAACCGCGTCCGAAAGCCGGGCCAGCGGGCTGGTGACCAGATCGGTCACGCCGACAACGATCAATCCACGGTCGCGGGCGTCCTTGGCCAGTGCCAGGGTCTCTTCCGAATAGGGCGCAAAGGAAATGGCCAGAACCACATCCCCGGCGCGCAGGGCAAAGCGGTGGTCCAGCTTGCCCAGACCGTCATGCAGCATGGCGGGGACGGCCATCTTTTCAAAGGCGTAGGACAGATAGCAGGCCACCGGAAAGGCGCGGCGCAGACCGATGACATGGACCGTGTCGGCCGCCGCCAGAAGATCGACCGCCTGTTGCAGCGCCGCATCGTCGATCGTGGTCGCAAGCGCTTCCAGCGACAGGCGCCCGGCCTCGACAAACTCGCCCAGAAGGGCGGTCGGGCTGCCAGCCCCACCGGTCTTGAGATTCCGCAGCCGCGTGGCATAGTCCGGCCAGCCCGGTGCATAGGCTTCGCGAAACAGGCGCTGCATTTCGGAAAAGCCCGAAAAGCCCAGGATCTGACAGAACCGCATCAGGGCCGAGGGCGGCACGTCGGCCCCTGCCGCCAGCTCCGCCACGGTCGACACGGCAATGCGGTCGGTGTTGGCGGCGATGTAATCGGCGCATTGGCGCAGGCGGC
>JANMJC010000433.1:0-3674 GCA_031371185.1 Paracoccaceae bacterium
TTTTCAAATTTGTGTGTTTTGGCGGGCCATCCCCACTTTGGGGGGGCCTCCCACACCCGCCCCCCCCACGGCGCGGCGGTCCCACCCTCCGCGCGGTGCCCCAAAGGCACCGGGCAGCGCCTGACCCGCCCCTGGGCAGGCGCTTCTCGCCCGCCCCAGGTCAGGCGCCGCCCTATGGTGGCTCTTGCCGCGACGGGATTGCCGACCCGTTTCCTCGTGACCGGGGCCGACCCTCCACTGGAGGGTCGGCATTTCCCGTTCAGCCGATTTGCGCGGTCAATGAAGGTTCCCGGCGGCCCTTTCGGCGCCTTCAGGAACTTCTACCATTATCCCGCCCTTACCCCCTGTGCCGCAAACTCCGGCCTGAAACGGTCTGGGGTGCGGACATGGGCGACATCACGGGCGACGGCTCGGCGGTCAGCGGTTTGGGCGGGCCCAAAGGTTACGGCGAAACCGCCCTGCCGCGCGGCGACGAGGGCTTTGCGCAGGTCGATGTCTCGGCGGTGTTCGAAGACGGCTTTGTCATTGACGGGGTCAGCTATGCCGGGGACGATCTGTACATCTCGACCGACGGGTTCGTGACCTTCGGCAGTGGCGCGGCCGCCCTGCCGTCGGACCCCGCCGATCTGACCATGCCCTTCCTCGCCCCCTTCATGGCCGATATCGACACGCGGCTGGACGGCGAGGGCACCGAAAGCGGGCAGATCTGGATGGATGTCGATACCGCCGCCGACTGTGTCACCATCACCTGGGACGATGTGGGATTTTACCGGCGCAACGCCTCGCTGACCAACACCTTTCAGCTGCAACTCTTCGACCGGGGCAACGGCGCGATGGATGTGGTGTTCCGCTATGACAGCGTCGAATGGACGGCGGGCGATCTGCAAGGCGGATGGGGGGGGCTGGGCGGCAGTCCGGCCAAGATGGGCTACCGGATGGATACGACCGGCGCGGTGACCTACTTCGGCCCCTCTGGCGACGAAGGCGGTCTGCTGGACCTGCCCACCTCGCTTGGCAACACCGGCGAGCCGGGCCTGTTCGTCTTCCGTCTGGGCGGGGTGCCGGTGCCGATCAAGGGCGGCACGGCTTCGGACACCATCTTTGGCACGGCGGGCGACGATACGATTCAGGCGCTGAACGGCGATGACCTGCTGATGGGTTCGCTTGGCGCGGACGAGATGAACGGCGGCAAGGGGCTGGACACGGTCGATTTTCTGGGCGCGCCTGCGGCGGTGACGGTGGATTTCGCCCATGCCAGCACCAACCGGGGCTGGGCCGAAGGCGATACCTTCATCGCCATCGAAAACCTGCGCGGCAGCGCCTTTGGCGACAAGATGATGGGTTCGTCCGATGCCAACGGGTTCGACGGGGCGGCGGGCAGTGACAGCCTGAACGGGCGCGGCGGCGATGACACGCTGATCGGCAACGACGGCCATGACACGCTTTTGGGGGTGGCGGGCGCGGACCAGATCGACGGCGGCAACGGAAATGACACCGTCAAGGGCGGCAAGGGCGATGACACGATCACCGGGGGCATGGGCAGCGATACCCTGCGCGGCGATGTCGGCAATGACAGCGTGGCGGGCAATGACGGCGATGACACCGCGTTCGGTGCGGGCGGCAATGACACACTGACCTGCGGCGCAGGAGCCGATGTGCTGAACGGGCAGGCCGGCAATGACAGCGTCGATGGCGGTGCGGGCGGCGACAGCGTGACCGGCGGCAAGGGCGACGACCGGCTGTTTGGCGGCGCCGAGGCCGACGGCGGCATCGACACCCTGCGCGGCGACGGCGGCAACGATGTGTTGTACGGCGGGGTGGCCGATGACTTCGTCTATGGCGATGCGGGCGATGATCTGGCGGCGGGCGGCGCGGGCAATGACACCCTGACCGGCGGTTCAGGGGCGGATCTGTTCCAGCACATGGGCACGGCCACCGAAGGGCGCGACACCATCACCGACTATGATCCGGACGCGGGCGACGTGCTGTGGTTCGGCATCAACGGGGCCAATGCCTCGCGCTTTACCGTGACCTTTCAGAACCTTTCGGGCAGCGGGGTGCTGGACGCGGTGATCAGCTATGATCCGACCGGACAGGTGATCTGGGTGGTCGAGGATGCCCGCAACCTGACCGAAATCATCGTTCAGTCCAATTCCCTGCGCTTTGACCTGCTGTAACCCTCGCCCATCAGGTTGCGTTCGTGCACCCGGATCGCCTCTTCGACATCGGTGAAGTACTGCAGGACACCGTTTTCCAGCACCATCCCCGCATCGCAGGTGTCGCGCACGATGGAGGTGGAATGGCTGACAAAGATCGCCCCCGATTTCGTCATGCGGTCTCGGAACAGCCGCGAGCTTTTTTCCTTGAAGCTGACGTCGCCCACGCCCGTCACCTCGTCGACCAGATAACAATCGAACCGGATGCCCATCGACATGCCAAAGTTCAGCCGTGCCCGCTGACCCGAGGAATAGTTGCGCACCGGCTGGTGGTAGTTCTGGCCCAGTTCGGCAAAATCGGCGACGAAATCCACCAGCTCGTCAGTATCAACGCCGTAGACCCGCGCGATGAACCGCACATTCTGCACGCCCGTCAGTTCGGGGTGGATGCAGCCCGCCAGACCGATCGGCCAGGAAATCGTGCCATCAACCCGGATGCGCCCGCTCAGCGGGTTGATCGTGCCCGCGATCAGTCGCAGCAGGGTCGATTTTCCGGCCCCGTTGCGCCCCATCAGGGCCACGGCCTTGCCGGTCGGAAACACGGCATTGGCGTCGCGCACGATGTATTTCGGCACGCCCTTGTGAAAATAGGCCTTGGTCAGATTCTCCAGCCGGATCATGGCGGTGGCCCGTCTACCTGCGGTCACGCAGCGAGTAGTAGACCAGCACCGACGAGGCCCAGATGAAGAAGCACGACAGCCCGATCATCAACAGCCAGATCGGGCGACGCGGCGCGGTCGAGGCTTCGGCCCGGGTCGGCTGAACGAAGGTCGCCAGATAGCGGTTCTGTTGCTGGGCGGCGGTCGTGGCGCGGTCAAAGCTGGACAGGGCCGCCAGATAGGTCGTCTCGGCGAATTGCAGATCGACCTTCAGTTTCTCGAAATCGCCCAGGATCCTGGCAAAGCCGGTGCCGCCCTCGCCCACCCCCAGCTTGTCGCGCTCTTGCGCGATGCGGTCCTGAATAGCCGCGATCCGGCGTTCGTACTGGCCGATCCGCGGATCGTCGGTCTGCGCCGAGGCGCGCAGCAGGTCCAGTTCCACCAGCGCCGAGGCCATCTGCTGCTGCAGGGATGACAAGACGCCCATCTGGCTGGCCACGTCGGCCGTCGGGTCGGAGATCTGGTTCTTGGTGCGGAAATCGGTCACCGCAGCGCGCGCTTCAGAGACGCGGATCGTCGCGGCCTCGAAGGCTTCGCGGGCATAGCGCGTCGAATCCTCGCGGGCGCGTTCGGACAGCTTGTTGATCGCGTCGCTGCTTTCCTGCAGCACGGCATTGGCGATGTCTTCGGCATCCTGCGGCGTGAAGGCGTAGATTTTCAACGCCATCAGCCCGGTAGAGCCGTCATAGTCGACAATGACCATCCGCTCCCAATAGGCTTGCAGGTCTTCGATCGTGCCGGTCGCGTCAAAGGCAAAGACCGGGTCGTTTTGCGGGATCGAAAACCGGCGGCGCAGGTC
>JANMJC010000426.1:0-2814 GCA_031371185.1 Paracoccaceae bacterium
TTTCCGACTTAGTCTTTGCCGACAGGGATTTGGGCGGTATCCTCTAGGTACTTCGACGCCTCCTTGCGCGCCCAGGTCCGCATCACATGGCCATGTTCGGCCAGAAACTTCCGGGCGCGCTCGGCATCATGTTTGGACAGATCGCGCAGCCACCAGGCGACGACCTTCTGCATGAACCAGTCCTTGTCGCCGACATAGCCGCCCGCCCAGGTCAGCACCCGGTCGCGGATCGCCAGGTCTGCTTCTTTGGGGTTGTTCATCTTTGCCCAGGGCAGTGTCATCACCAAGGCCGCGCGACGGGTCCACATCGGTTCCGCCGTGGTCCAGGCTTCCAGATCGTCGATCCGCGAGGGATCGGCCACCAGGCGCTTTTGCCCGGCAATCGCGACATGGTCGGCAATCGCCCAGGCGTCAAACTGCGGCACCCATGTCAGGATCAGTTCCCAAGCCCCTTTGTCATCGGGCCTGATCCGCGCCTGGGTCAGCAGTTTGGCAGCGGCGACCCGCGCCTCGTGGATGTTGCTGTCCCACAGGTCGCGCGCCAGATCCAGCCGCTCTTCCAGCGTGCAGTCATTGCGCCATTGGTCGGTCAGGTCCTCGATCTTAGGAACCGCAATGCCCAGATAGGTCCGCTCGACCTTGTGATAGGCCGCACTTTCGATCGACTTCGCGGGGTCCTGAAGGGCATAAAGGGCGGTAAGCGCCTGTTTTCGCGTGGTCATTCGACGGTCACCGATTTGGCAAGATTGCGGGGCTGGTCCACGTCGGTGCCTTTCGCGATGGCAGTATGATAGGCCAGAAGCTGGGCCGGAACAGAATAGAGGATGGGTGCAAACAGCGGCGCAACCTGCGGTAAGGTCAGGGTTTTCCACGCGCCTGCGCCGGCTTCGGCCACGCCGCGCGCGTCCGAGATCAACAGCACCTTGCCGTGCCGCGCCATGACCTCTTGCATGTTCGACACGGTCTTGTCGAACAGCGCATCGCGCGGCGCCATGACGATCACCGGAACCCGGTTGTCGATCAGCGCGATGGGGCCATGCTTCAGTTCACCCGACGCATAACCTTCGGCGTGGATGTAACTGATTTCCTTCAGTTTCAACGCACCCTCAAGGGCCAGCGGGTACATCGCGCCGCGCCCCAGAAACAAGATGTCCTGCGCCTCGGCCAATTCTTCGGAAATGGCCGCGATGTCGCCCGAAAGCCCCATGGCGTGGTTCATCAACCCCGGCAGGGCCGCCAGATCGGCCAGGTGCCGCGCCAGATCGGCCGGTTGCAGGCGTCCCCGGTCCACCCCAGCCTTCAGCGCCAAAAGGGCAAGCACCGTCAACTGGCAGGTAAAGGCCTTGGTTGACGCGACGCCCACCTCGACGCCCGCAAGGATTGGCAGGGCCAGATCGGCTTCGCGCGCGATGGAAGAGGTCGGCACGTTGACCACCGCCACGACCTTGGCAACCTTGCCCGCGGCATAGCGCAGGGCGGCCAGAGTGTCCGCCGTCTCGCCAGACTGGCTGACGAACAGCGCCCAGGACCTGTTTGACAAGGGCGGCTCGCGATAGCGGAATTCGGACGCGATATCAACGTCGCAGGGCAGGCCAGCGATCTGTTCGAACCAGTACTTCGCCACCTGGCAGGCAAAGCCGGCGGTGCCGCAGGCCACCATGGCGACGCGGTCAACGCCAGTGAAATCAACCTCTTGCGGCAGGTTCAGCCCCTTGTCCGCGCCGTAATGTTTCAACGCATCAGCAATCACCACCGGCTGCTGCGCGATTTCCTTGGCCATGAAATGCTTGTAGCCGGCCTTTTCGATCCGGGTCTGATCCACCTGAATCCGTGTCTCGGCGCGGTTGACCAGACGACCCGCCGCATCGTAAATCGTCGCGCCAGCGCGCGTCACCACCGCCCAGTCACCTTCGTCCAGATAGGTGATGCGGTCGGTCATGGGCGCAAGCGCGATGGCGTCCGAGCCGACGAACATCTCGCCCGAACCATGGCCGATCGCCAGGGGAGAGCCTTTGCGGGCGCAGATCATCAGATCGTCGTGACCGTCAAACAGGAAGCACAGGGCGAAGGCGCCGTGCAGGCGTTTCAGCGTGGCGGCCACGGCGTCCTGGGGCGACAGGCCCTGATCCAGATGCCGGCATGTCAGATGGGCCACGGTTTCAGTGTCGGTTTCGGATTCGAACAACCTTCCGGCGGCGATCAATTCGTCGCGCAGTTCGCGGAAATTCTCGATGATGCCGTTGTGAACCACGGCCACAGGGCCCGATTGGTGGGGATGGGCGTTCAGGGTGGTGGCCGCGCCATGGGTGGCCCAACGGGTGTGGCCGATGCCGGCCTTGCCCGCCAGAGGCTGATGCACCAGAAGATCCGACAGGTTGACCAGCTTGCCCACCGCGCGCCGCCGGTCGAGCCTTGCACCGTTGACCGTGGCGATCCCCGCCGAATCATAGCCGCGATATTCCAGCCGTTTCAGCGCCTCAACCAACAGGGGGGCCGCTTCGTGATTCCCCAGAACACCAACGATTCCGCACATTTACTCGCCCTTCTTGGCGGCTTTGACCGCTCTTAGCTTTTCAAGCAGCGCGCCCGCCAGCCCCGGCCGGTTCACCTGCCGCGCCCGCCCGATGGCCACCGCATCCGCCGGCACATCCTGGGTGATCACCGACCCCGACCCGGTCAGGGCCCCGTCGCCCACGCTGACCGGGGCCACCAGCATGGTGCTGGACCCGATGAAGGCGTTCTTGCCGATCACGGTGCGATGTTTCATCACGCCGTCATAGTTGCAGGTCACCGTGCCCGCGCCGATGTTGGTGA
>JANMJC010000476.1:0-6678 GCA_031371185.1 Paracoccaceae bacterium
GGACCCCGGCGGCTGGCTGCGCCTGCATCTGGCGGGCGGGGCTGATTTGCGCCTGCAGGTCGAGGCGCTGGAGGTGACGCTGCGCGACGTCTCGCGGCCCTATCTGGCCCCCAGTGGCAAGATGCCCGACCACGGCGACGCCTGACAGGGCGCAAGGCGGGGGCGCTGCCCCCTGAGCGGGGCTTTTTGCAAAAGCCCCGCTCTCCCCCGGGAATATTTGGATCAAAGTGAAGGGGCGCAGGGCGTGCCATGCCTTCCATGTGGTTCAAACACCGCCGGGGGAGGCGGGCAGGGGGGGCGGTGGGCAGACGGCCTGGGCTGGCGATCCCGGGCGCTCCTCCCGGGGGTATCGGTGCCCGGACGCGGGAGGCGATGGCGGCGGCGATGGCAGGGGCTGACTTGCTCCCGTTCGGGCAATAAGATCGGCCCGGAAGGCGTTTGGCTGTTGACTCTGCCGCCGTCCTTCGTAAAAGGCGAGGCACAAGAATTTCACCGGGACCACGATGTGTTCCGGGCTGCAGGAGATACGACGATGGCAAAGCCGGTAACGATCAAGATCCGTTTGAATTCGACCGCAGGAACCGGGCACTTCTATGTGACCAAGAAGAATGCCCGGACCATGACCGAAAAGATGACGGTCAAGAAATACGACCCCGTCAAGCGCGAGCATGTCGAGTACAAGGAAGGCAAGATCAAGTAGGATCTGGCCCCTGGCTTTGGTTTCAGGAACCGCGCCCATCCGGGCGCGGTTTTCGTTTTGGGGTGGGGCCCGTTCCGCGGATCATGATCATTGGTCAACCGGGGTCAGGCAAATCGACTCTTGCGCGGGATATGGGCGTGCTGACGGGCTTGCCGGTTGTTCACATCGACCACATCCATTGGCAGGCTGGCTGGGTAGAACTCAGCCCAGCCGAAAAGACCCGTCTGTGCCACGAGGTCGAGGCGCGGGATGCGTGGATGTTTGAGGGAGGTCATTCAAAGACCTGGGAAACCCGGTGGGCGCGGGCCGACATGGTGATCTGGCTTGACAGGCCGGTTGGCTTGCGGTTCTGGCGGATCCTGCGCCGGTCGCTGCGTTGGCATGGTCAGGCCCGCCCTGATCTGCCAGAGGGCTGCCCGGAGCGGTTTGGCCGCGAAACGCTGCCGTTCTGGCACTACGTCTGGGCCACACGGACCAAAGGGCGCGACAACATCCTTCGACTGCTGACGACGGCCTCGCCCGAAAAGTCCGTGATGCATTTGCAGACGGACAGCCAGATTGCGGCGTTTCTTGCGGGTTTCGCCAAATGAAAAAGGCCGGGGTCTCCCCCGGCCTTTTGTCATTCGAAGGCTGTGCGGTTCAGCGGCGGTCGCCCATGAACTGCAACAGGAACATGAACAGGTTGATGAAATCAAGGTACAGGCTGAGCGCCCCCATGATGGCCGCCTTGCCCAGCCACTCCTGATCACCGGCCTGCGCATGGGCAAGGTAGGTGTTCTTGATGTTCTGGGTATCCCAGGCGGTCAGGCCCGCGAAGATCAGCACGCCGATGGTCGAGATCGCGAAGGCCAGCGCCGAGGAGGCGAGGAAGATGTTCACGATCATCGCCACGACCAGACCGATCAGACCCATCACCAGGAAGGCGCCGAAGGGGGCCAGATCGCGCTTGGTGCTGTAGCCGTACAGCGACAGGCCGGCAAAGGCGATGGCGGTGATCAGGAAGGTCGAGGTGATCGACACGCCGGTGAAGACCGCAAAGATATAGGCCAGCGACAGGCCGACCGAGGCCGCGTAGACATAGAAGAACAGTTGCGCGGCGGCCACCGACAACCGGCCGATCACCGCGCCAAAGGCAAAGACCAGCGCCAGGGGCAGGAACATCACAACCCACTTCAGCGGCGAGCCATAGATCGTGGCCAGCATCGCCTCGTTGGTGCCGACGGCCCAGGCCACGCCGCCGGTGATCAACATGGCCACGGACATCAGGCCATAAACCTTGTTCATGTGCGCGCGCAGGCCGGTGTCGATTTCGGCGGTGCGGGCACCCGCACCTGCCGTGCGGATCGTGTCATACTCTGCCATCTGCTTCTCCTGTATGGTCCGGACCCGCATGGTCGGGGCCTAGTACGGCCGATATTGTCATTTCCGCACCACAATTCAAGGACCTTGCCGGGAAAAGTTGACGGGGATGCGCGGGAAATCCTGCGGCATCCGGGCGCATGGCCGTGGCCCCGCGAGCCCGTTTCCCACCAGGGGTCAGCGGCGCCAGTGGGCCGGGACGTCCCAGAAAGGGCGCGCGGCTTCGGCCCGGGCCACGGTCGGGGTCAAACCGATATCGGCCAGACGGGCGGCATCCAGTTTGGCCAGCGCGGCGCGATGGCGCGCGACCGACAGCCAAAGGCCGGGGCGAAACCAGGCGGTGGTGGGGCGGTGGGCAGCGAAAAGTTCATAGGTCGACATGGCGGTCTCCAGTTCAGGAAAGCGAATGGGTTTGGTGCATTCATCATCGCTGTTGATCTTCTACGCCCCCGGCTTGTATAAGGGAAATGACGGTTCATGGATTGACACATCAGGATTTGTGATATGATACGCAATCTGGACATGGTGTCGCTGCGGTCTTTCGTGGCGATTGCCGATGCGGGCGGGGTGACGCGGGCGGCGGGATTTCTGAACCTGACGCAATCGGCGGTGTCGATGCAGATCCGGCGGCTTGAGGATCTGTTGGGCGTGCAGGTGCTTGACCGTTCGGCGCGGCGTGTGGCCCTGACCGACGCGGGCGAGCAGCTTTTGACCTATGCGCGCCGCATCGTGAACCTGAACGACGAGGTTTTTGGCCGCCTGACCCATGCCGCTCATGAAGGCGAGGTGGTGCTGGGAGTGCCGCATGACATCGTCTATCCGCTGATCCCGCAGGTCATGCAGCGGTTTTCGCGCGAGTTTCCGAAGATGAAGATCATCCTGCAATCCTCGTTCACGCGGCCCCTGCGCGACCAGTTCGGGCGCGGTGAGATTGACCTGATGTTGACGACCGAGGCCGAGCTGGGACCGGGGGGCGAGGAGCTTGCCGAACTGCCGCTGGTCTGGATCGGCGCGCCGGGCGGGCAGGCGTGGAAGGCGCGCCCGATCCCCCTGGCTTACGAACAGGACTGCATCTTTCGGCAGGGGGTGCAGGCGGCGCTGGACCGGGCGGGCATCCCTTGGGTGATGGCGGTGGTCAGCCAGAACACCAGGTCGGTCGAGGCGACGGTCAGCGCCGATCTGGCGGTACACACGGTTCTGGCCGGATCCGAGCCGCGCCATGTCGAGCGGATCAGCCATGGCGGAGCCCTGCCGGAACTGTCGCGCATGAAGATCGGGCTTTACACCACTCAGACCGCAGGACCGCCGCATCTGGCCCTGGCCGAGATGCTGCGGCAGGCCTTCGCCGCGCAAGGGACGGCGCGCCCGCAACCCCTGTCTATGGCGGCAGGGTGATCACCACCTTGCCGCTGGCCTTGCGGTCCTTCAGCAGGGCCAGCCCGAAGGGAAATTCGTCGAAGGGCAACTCGTGGCTGACGTGCAGGTCCAGCGGGTGCTGTCGGTGCAGCTTCAACAGGTCGGCAAGGCTGCGCTGCAACAGGTCGGGACGGAATTTCAGATAGCCCCCCCAGTAAACCCCGATGACCGACAGGTTCTTGACCAGCAAATGGTTGGCGGGCACCTGTGGCACCGTGCCCGAAGCAAAGCCGATGGCCAGAAAACGCCCCAGGGGCCGCAGCGCGCGCAAGGTGGGGGTGAACAGGTCGCCGCCGACCGTGTCAAAGATCACATCGGCCCCGCCCAGGGCCTTCAGGCGGTCGCCCAGATCTGGCGTGTCACTGTCAAGGGTCGCGTCGGCTCCGGCCATGCGGGTCAGATCCAGCCGCGCCGCACCGCGCGCAACGGCGATCACCCGCGCGCCCAGACGGTGGCCGACCTCGACCGCCGTCAGCCCGACACCGCCCGCGGCTCCCGTGACCACCAGAGTCTCGCCCGCCGCGATCCGCGCCCGCTGCGTCAGCGCCAGATGGGCCGTGCCGTAGGCGATCTGAAACCCGGCCCCCTGGGCGTGCGTCATGCTGTCGGGCAGGGCCACAAGGTTCGCCGCCGGGGCCACGGCAAATTCTGCCAGCCCGCCTTGCCCCGCAAACCCCGCCACCCTTTGACCGGGGGCAAAGCCGGAAACCCCGTCCCCCAGGGCGGCAACTTCGCCCGAAAACTCCAGCCCCGGCACAAAGGGGCGCGGCGGGGTGTCCTGATAGCGGCCCTCGGCCATCAAAAGATCGGCAAAGTTCAGACCACAGGCATGCACCCGCACCAGCACCTGACCGGGCCCGGCGACGGGCCGCGCAAGGCTGCCCTGCCTTGCGGCGCTGGCCTGCGGCTCCATGATCCAAGCCTGCATGACCCCTCCCCCGGTTGCCGGCGTCCCCTGACTTCCTGCGGCATAGGAGCCGATGGATCTTGATTGTGCAAGGTCCGGGGCGACGCCCGGGACACGCAGGGGGCGATTCGCGCGCAACCCCCGGCCGAATCAGGCGTGACACGTCGGTTTGGAAACGGCTTGTCGCGCCGACGCAAGACTGCCTGTCCAAAAGGACAGGTTCCGCGCCAGACACCGCTCATATTCTTAATCACTTGTGTCATTCAAGGTTTGGCAGATGTTTTGCTTCTGTGTAAGATGTGGCGATCCTGTGGAAGGCTACCCCGATAACGAGGAATGGAGAGTTCGATGAAGCACCCGGTCGATGCGCATGTTGGCAAAAGGGTTCGGCACCGTCGCTGGATGGTGGGCATGACCCAGCAGCAACTTGCGGACAAGGTGGGGATCAAGTTCCAACAGATCCAGAAGTATGAAACCGGCATGAACCGGGTCTCGGCCTCGCGGCTTTGGGACATCTCCGAGGCTTTGGGGGTGACGATCTCGTTCTTCTTCGAAGGGCTGGACGAAGGCGGCGTTGCGCCGCAGATGGCCGGAGCCGACCTGATGCAGGACAAGGAAGCGCTGGAACTGGTGCGGTCCTATTACGCGATCCCCGAAGCACAGCGCCGCCGTCTGTTCGATCTGGCCCGCGTCCTGTCGGACGCCGCCTGAACCCTGCGACCTGATCCGTGCCGCCCCCTCTGCGCGCCGCGCCCCGGGGGCGGCTTTTTCATTCTTTTTGAAAATCGCAGACCCGCCTTGACGGGCTGATCCCACCCGGCGACTGTGGCGCGGGCCGCAGTCGAGGGACAGGATTGCGCCAGAACCGCTTGCACAATTCCCGGGGGCGATGTGACCGACCTTTCCGCGACTGAAATCTTGTCGATCATCGACACGGCCCATGAATTGGCAAATGCCGCGCGGGTGGCCACCCTTCTGCACTTTCGCTCGGACGGGTTGACGGCCGACACCAAAGAGACGGCGCGGTTTGACCCGGTGACGGTGGCGGATCGGTTGTCGGAAACCCGCATGCGCGAGATTCTGGCGCAGCGCCGCCCTCGCGACGGCATTCTGGGCGAAGAGTTCGGTCCGGTCGCGGGCACCTCGGGGCTGACCTGGGTGCTGGACCCGATCGACGGCACGCGCGGCTATCTGTCGGGGACGCCGACCTGGGGAGTGCTGATCTCGCTGCGCGACGCGCGCGGCCCGCTTTATGGCATCATCGACCAACCCTATATCGGCGAGCGGTTCGAAGGCGGCTTCGGGCGGGCCGAGGTGAACGGCCCGATGGGGCGAAAGGCGCTGCGCACCCGCGCGGCCCGGCCCCTGTCCGAGGCGATCCTTTACACGACCTTCCCCGAGGTGGGCACGGCGCAAGAGGGTGCCGCCTTTCGCCGGGTGGCGCCACAGGCGCGGCTGGTGCGCTATGGCACCGATTGCTATGCCTATGCCCTGATCGCGGCGGGTCAGATTGATCTGGTGATCGAGGCGGGCCTGCAGGCCTATGACGTGCAGGCCCCGATTGCGGTCATTCAGGCCGCGGGCGGAATCGTGACCGACTGGCAGGGCCGCCCGGTCCATGACGGCGGACAGGTTCTGGCCGCCGCGA
The DNA here is from genome assembly GCA_031371185.1 of Paracoccaceae bacterium. GTDB lineage: Bacteria > Pseudomonadota > Alphaproteobacteria > Rhodobacterales > Rhodobacteraceae > CAIYZT01. The sequence goes on from JANMJC010000476.1 coordinate 6,031, forward strand.
ATGCCCGGATCCATGCAGCCGCCCTGGAATTGCTGAACGCTTAGCCGGTTGCGGACGACGCCTTGGGACCCGTGCCAAAGGTCGGACATGGTCGCGCGACAGGTGCCGCCCGGGCTGATCCGGCGGAAGCCGAAAAGCCCAACTTTTCCCGGCCCGCAGCGACCACCTGCCAGCCTGACCGCTTCGGCATTCCCGACAAGGGCCAGCAGTGCCACCCGCGCTGACAGGGACAAGAGCCCGCCGACCGGTTTCGGGACCCGGTTTCGCGCGAAACCCAGGGCATTGTCCCGAAAAGGGCAAATCGGCACGGATCACATGATCTCAACGCGCTCTTGCCGACGGATTTCGACGCCGCTAATCTTGCCCGGCTGGCCCCCGAGTCCTTCCCCCTTCTGTCGCGCCAGGCTTCCCGATCCACCGAAGGGGTGGAAACGACAGGGAATATCATGTCCGAAATTCTGATCCGAAATGCCAAGGTCGTGGTGACGATGAATGCCGCGCGTGCCGAAGTCGCGGGCGGCGATGTGCTGATCCGGGGCGGGGTCATTGCGGCGGTGGGGGCGGGGCTGGTGGCGCCGGGCGCGCGGGTGGTACAGGCGCAGGGCTGTGTCGTCACGCCCGGGCTGGTGAACACCCATCACCATCTGT
>JANMJC010000563.1:0-4514 GCA_031371185.1 Paracoccaceae bacterium
CGGGTTACATGCCCAGGCTGGCCTTGGACAAGGCGACCTGGCTGTCGCGTCCGATCTGGTCGGTGATCTTCTCCCAGGCGGCGGCGATGGCATCCGCGGTTTCCTGCGCCGACTTGTAGGTGCCGGCATAGCCCTTGGCCAGTTCATCCTCGGCCACCGAATAGTATTGGAAGATGCCGGGAATGCGCGGTTCGATGGCGGCGTTGGGGTGGTTGTAGCTGTCGGCGTTCGAGCCGAGGTAATCCGCCACAAAATCCTTGTCATAGCCCGCAGCCGCCCATTCGTCATAGTTGAAGTGGCTGTTGCGATAGGGCTGAAAGCCCGAAGGATAGGCGGCCATCCACAGGGACAGGTCCTTGCCACCCAGATGGGCCGCAGCAGACCAGGCCGCCTTGCGCTTGACCTCGTCGGCGGACACCCGGTTGGTGACGTAGACGCCCCAGCCCAGGAAGGCCATGTTGGGCGCAAAGTTCGGGGTGGCCGGGGTTTCCCAGGCGGCGGTCTTGGAGTTAAAGACCTTGTCCGATCCGGGGTTGATCGAGAAGCCGATCACATCGCCCACCACCGAGGTGTCGGAGGTGCGGGCGTTCGACCCGATATCGCCCCACCAGCACAGCATCGACCCGGTGCCGGCGAGGAACTGCGTGAACCCGGTGGTGCCGGGGTCGGCGTTGATCTGGTCGGGCGGCAGGACGGGCATGGTGTCCATCACGTCCTGAATGGCCTGCACCCAGGCCGGGTTGTTGACGCGCGGCTTCATCGTGTCGGGATCGAACAGCCAGGCGGGATCGTCGGGGTGCTTGGCATAGGCCGAAGCGCGGTCTTCCAGGAAGTAGAAGCCAAATCCGCCCCAGCCCTTCAGCGGGTCAAGATAGCCGAAGGCCGGCGATCCGGTCAGCGGGTCGGTCTTGCCGGCCACGGCCTGCGACACCACCTGAACCTGCTGCCAGGTCGTCGGCGCCTCGGCCATGCCCGAAATTGCGCCGTCGCCGAAGTAGTCCTTGCGGTAGGCAAAGGTGTGGCAGTCGCCGTCGATGGTGATGCGGTAGGTCTTGCCGCCCCAGGTGCCGACCGGCGCCTTGAGATAGCTGACGTAATCGTCCATGTCGATCTGGGTCTTGACCCAATCCGGCATCTCGTCCAGCAGACCCTGCCCGGCGGTGTCGCCCTCCAGCGGTGCCCCCATGGCCAGAATGTCGAAATCAACCGTGCCGGTGGCGATGGATTGCTGCAGGCGCGGGTTGTAATCGGCCTGGGCAAGGTCGATCCAGTTGATCTTGGCCCCGGTGTAGGTTTCCCAGCCCTTCAGGAGGCCGCGGAACAGGATGTTGTGCAAGCCGTTGTTGTTGATGCCGAAAAAGGTCAACTCGACCCCGGCGAATTCGCCCTCGGCCACGTTGGTTTTGGTGGCACCCAGGCACAGTTCGCCAACTTTCTGCCAATCCGCCTCGGTCGGAGAGCCGTTGCCCACCCCCGGAATGGCCAGAAGCTGGGCCCGCAGATCGTCCTGCGCGCGGGCGGGCAGGGCCGAAAGCCCGCCCATCGTCGCAAAGCCGCCCAGGGCTGTCGCCCCTTGCAGCATGCGGCGCCGTGTCATCACCGACCGCGACATGTGTTCGTAAAGTCCAACCTTCATTCAAACCTCCCATGAAACTCAGATGATCCGGGCGCGGGGCTGGTTCGGGCCCTTCCGCTCGCGATGCCGCACCCAATTTTCCCCGACCACCCGGCATTTTCGCCTGTTTTCAGTGCGGGACAGGGGTACCTTCTCAGCCTTGCCGCAGCCTGTCAAGAACCTAACATGTTAGTATGACGAGGGGGGCGAAAGCACGGTGGACAGCCCGCGCGGCTTTCGCTAGGACTTGAGAAGGGGGGGGCGGATCGACGCTCCGGGAGGGCACATGGCCGAGGTCACAATCCGCGAACTGCGCAAGTCCTACGGCGCGCAAGCCGTGGTTCACGGTGTCGATGTCGACATCCAGGACGGCGAATTCGTCGTGCTTGTCGGACCCTCGGGCTGTGGAAAATCCACGCTTCTGCGCATGATCGCGGGGCTGGAGGCGATCACCTCGGGCAGGATCACCATCGGGGAAAAGCTGGTGAACAACCTGCCGCCCGCCGAACGCGACATTGCCATGGTGTTTCAGAACTATGCGCTTTACCCCCACAAGACGGTGGCCGCGAACATGGGTTTCGCGCTGAAAATGCGGTCCATGCCCCGGGCCGAGATCGACACAAGGGTGCAGCGCGCCGCCGATATTCTGGGGCTGACGCCCTATCTTGCCCGCTATCCGCGCGAATTGTCGGGCGGGCAACGCCAGCGCGTCGCGATGGGCCGCGCCATCGTGCGCGACCCGCAGGTTTTCCTGTTTGACGAACCCCTGTCGAACCTTGATGCCAAGCTGCGGGTTCAGATGCGCTCAGAAATCCGCGAACTGCATCAGCGCCTGAAGACCACCACGGTCTATGTGACCCATGACCAGATCGAAGCCATGACGATGGCCGACAAGATCGTGGTGATGCGCGACGGTCGCATCGCCCAGATCGGCGCGCCCCTGGATCTGTATGACAGCCCGGCCGATGTCTTTGTCGCGGGTTTCATCGGATCACCGGCGATGAACCTGATCGAAGGCGGGGTCGGGCCGGGCAACAGCTTTGCGGCCGAAGGGGTCAGCCTGACGCTGCCGCAGCGCCCGGGGCTTGAAACCGGGCGCAAGGTGACCCTTGGCATCCGCCCCGAACATCTGACACTTGCCGATAACGGCATGAAGGCCGAGGTCGTGGTGGTCGAGCCGACGGGATCGGAAACCCATGTCGTGGCGCGGATCGGCGCCCGCGAAATCGTGGCGGTCTTCCGCGAACGTCACGGCTTTCGCCCGGGCAACAGCATCACCCTGGCCCCCGACCCCGCGCTGATCCACCTGTTCGACACCGAAACCGGGCAGCGCATTCCATGACGCGGACGATCCTGTGCTATGGCGACAGCAACACCTTCGGCACCATGCCCATGGCTGGTCTGGAAGATGACGGCCGCTTTGCCCGCGCCGATCGTTGGCCCCAGGTGATGGCGGCGGCACTGGGCGGCGGGGTCGAGGTGATTGCCGAAGGGCTGCCGGGTCGCACCACGGTCCACGACGACGTGGTCGAGGGGCCGCATCGCAACGGGTTGTCGGTGCTTCCGGCCGTGCTGGAAAGCCACCGGCCGCTGGATCTGGTCATCGTGATGCTGGGCACCAATGACCTGAAGTTCCGCTTTTCGATGACCGCCTGGGATATCGCGGCGTCAATCGGCCGGCTGGCGCTTGCGGCCCGCGCGACGGCGACCGGGCCGGGACGGGCGGGGCCCCGGGTGCTGGTGGTCTGCCCGCCGCCGATTGAAGAGACGGGCTGCCTTGCCCCGATGTTTCAAGGCGGCGCGGCCAAATCGCGCGCGCTGGCGGCGGCCTGTCGCGACATCTGCGCAAGGCTTGGGCTGCCGATGCTGGATGCGGGGCAGGTCATTTCGGTGTCACCGGTTGATGGCATCCACTACTCGGCCGAGGCGCAGCACCGCCTGGGTCTAGCCTTGGCCGACGACGTCCGACACCAATTCCAAGACGCCTGACGGCGGGCCGATCATGCGATCGTGCCCGGTCGGGGGCCACAACGTTCGGGGGGAACCATGCTGAAATCCATCGACAACCGGTTGAATGCCGAGGTCCTGTTCGCGCTGCGTGCCATGGGCCACGGCGACACGCTGGTGCTGGCGGATACGAATTTCCCCTCGGACTCCATTGCGCGCCAGACCGTGACGGGGCAACTATTGCGGATGGACAACCTGACCTGCGCGCAGGCGGCCGAGGCGATCCTGTCGCTGTTGCCGCTGGACACCTTTGTCGACGATTTCGCCGGCCGGATGGAGGTGGTGGGCGACCCCGAAACCGTGCCCCCGGTGCAGGCCGAGGTGCAGGCCGCGATTGACCGGGCCGAGGGTCGGCCCCGTCCGATGGTGGGCATCGAGCGGTTTGACTTTTATGAACGCGCCAAGTCGGCCTATGCCGTCATCCAGACCGGAGAACGGCGGTTCTACGGCTGTTTCATTTTTCGCAAGGGCGTGATCGCGCCGGAGGCTTGAGGCATGGGCAAGGTTGTCAATCTGGGGGTTTTCGTCGCCGACACCGCCTATCGCGCCGAGCGCGCGCCGCGCATGGGCGAGACCATTCTGGGCAAGAGCTTTGCTTTGGGGCCGGGGGGCAAGGGGTCCAATCAGGCGGTGGCCTCGGCCATGGCGGGGGCGGACACCCACTTCATCTCGCGGCTGGGGCTGGATGATTTCGCGCAGATGGCACTCGCGACCTGGAAAAAGGCCGGGGTGACGCCGTCGGTGGTGCAGGACCCGGCCAGCTATACCGGAGCGGCCTATATCTTTATCGAGGATGCCACCGGCAACAATGCGATCATCATCAGCCCCGGGGCGGCGGCGCAGATCTCGAACGCCGATGTCGACCGCAATGCGGCGCTGATTGCCGGGGCGG
>JANMJC010000568.1:0-2105 GCA_031371185.1 Paracoccaceae bacterium
TACCACATGGCTGTACCGGGTGGTGGTCAACGCCGCCCATGATCAGCGGCGACGCGCGGCAACGCGGGCCCGCGCGGGCGACGGCTGGGGCGACTGGGAACTGGCGCGGCAGGACGAGATCGCCGCCGAGGCCGAGCGGCACGACTGGCTGACCGGCGCCATGGCCCGCCTGTCACCGGAATTGCGCGACACCGTGGCGCTGCTTCTGGGCGAGGAGTTGACCCAAAGTCAGGCCGCCGAGGTTCTTGGCCTGTCCGAAGGCACCGTGGCCTGGCGCATGTCCGAAGTGAAAAAGCGGCTGCGCGCGATGGCAGCACAGGAGGCGGGGCGATGAGCGACGAATTTGACGCGCTGAAGGCCGCCCTGCGGGCAGGGCCAGCGCCGGAAGTCGATGCCAAGGCGCAGGCTTTGGCGCAGGCGATGAATAATTTCGACAGGCTCCAAGGATCGCCGCTGGCGCTGCGTCCCAAGGAAGACCGTCCCAGGAGGGCGGGGATTCTTTCGGGAGTGAAAGCGATGTTGAAGGCGATGACGGGCCGGCCATGGCTGGCGGCAACCACCTCGGCGGCGGCACTGGCGGTGGGCATGGTGGTGGTTCTGCCGGTGGCGGATCCGGGGCGGCTGCGGCAAACCGCTCCTCCGGCTGTTCCGGAACTGGTGGCTCCGAAGGCCGTAACCCCGGCGGACGACGCGCCCGTGGCCGGTCTGACCCGGACGGGTCGCGCGCCTGACCCGACAGAATCGTCGCGCCAGCAGGCGCCGCCGACCCCGCCCGCCGAGCCCCGGGCGGCGCCGGCGAACAGGGTGGCCGAGGGGAATGGGGTGGCCGAGGCGGATATGGCCCTCCAAGACCAATCTGTCGAGGCAGAAAGCGGCGCGGTCGAAAGCTATGCCGCCGTTCCCGCCCCGGCGACCCTGGGGCTGACCCCGCAAGCGGAAATGGCCCCGGCCCCCGAACCCGACACCGAGGCCTTTGCCAATGACACCGCAAACCCGGTCAGGATCACCGCCGAAGACCCGGTTTCGACCTTTTCCATCGATGTCGATACCGCGTCTTATGCTGTCGTGCGCCAATCGCTGAACGCCGGCCAACTGCCTGCTCCCGAAGCGGTGCGCATCGAAGAGATGGTGAATTATTTCCCCTATGCCTATCCCGCGCCCGAAGCAGGTCAGGCCTTTCGCCCGACGATCTCGGTGATGCCGACGCCGTGGAATGCGGGCACGCGGCTGGTGCATATCGCCATTCAGGGTGCCATGCCCGCCATGGCCGACCGCCCGGCGCTGAACCTTGTGTTCCTGATCGACACCTCGGGCAGCATGGAGGATGCGAACAAGCTGCCGCTGCTGAAACAGTCCTTCGCGCTGATGCTGGGCCAGTTGCGCCCGACGGATCAGGTGGCGATTGTCACCTATGCGGGGTCTGCGGGGCAGGTTCTGCCCCCGACCTTTGCCCGCGACCGCAGGGCGATCCTGTCCGCGCTTGACCAGTTGTCGGCGGGGGGCAGTACGGCGGGGGCCGAGGGGATCGCCCTGGCTTATCAGGTGGCCGATACGATGAAGTCTGACGGCGAGGTCAGCCGCGTGATCCTTGCCACCGATGGCGATTTCAACGTGGGCATCTCGGACCCGGATGCACTGACCGCCTATATCGCGGACCAGCGCGCCAGCGGAACCTATCTGTCGGTGCTGGGCTTTGGACGCGGCAATCTTGACGATGTCACGATGCAGGCGCTGGCGCAGAACGGCAACGGCACGGCGGCCTATATCGACACGCTGTCCGAGGCGCGCAAGGTGCTGGTCGACCAGTTGACCGGCGCGCTGTATCCCATTGCCGACAACGTCAAGATCCAGGTCGAATGGAACCCGGCCGAGGTCGCGGAATACCGGCTGATCGGCTATGAAACCCGCGCGCTGGCGCGGGAGGATTTCAACAATGACCGCGTCGATGCGGGCGATATCGGGGCAGGAACCTCGGTGACCGCGATCTACGAGATCACCGCGCCCGACAGCCCGGCCCTGCGGAACGACCCGCTGCGCTATCAGGCGGCGGGGGCGGCGGAGGGCCCGGACGAGTTGGGGTTTCTGCGCATCCGGGCAGTGGCTCC
>JANMJC010000571.1:0-5504 GCA_031371185.1 Paracoccaceae bacterium
CCGGCGCCGTCTTGCCCGGGGTTCCGCCCGAAATCGAATTCCACAGCATCGAAGGCTGGCGCGTGCAGCAAAGCATGCTGCTTTTGAAGGCCGAATTCGAACGCGGACTGAAAGAGCGGCGGTCCACCCTGCAAACTTCACCCCTGTCGGCGGCGGTGATCGATTCTGTGTTGCATTACATTCGCGCTCGCCACGGCAGCCGCGTAGAGCCGGAGCGTAAGTCCGCGATGCCCGGCCCGTTGCACAAATGCCTTGCTCATTTCAACGCGCATTGCCGCGACGAAATCACGCTGGCCGATCTGGTGGCCCTGACCGGCATCAGCGAGCGCAGCCTGTTCAACCAGTTCGAGGCGTTCCTACAGTCCACCCCGATGCGCTACCTGGAACAAAAACGCCTCGCAGTGGCCCGCAACCGTCTGCTGGGCGGAGCGCGCACCGTGGCCGAGGCGGCGCAGGCTGCTGGGATCCGCCATTTGGGCAGGTTCTCGCAACGGTATTTTGAGGTCTACGGCGAGAAACCATCTACCACGCTGCAAACGAGCCTGTCCGTTTCTTGCACGCCCTATCGCGATCCTGAACCTAATCCGTCTTCGCGGACATGATCCGTCGGTATGCCCGCGCCATGGGCTGCGCAACCTGATCCTGTCCGTTCATGGATCAGACGCGCTCTTCCCGCCTTGGCCAGCTTGGCTGCGCCCGCCCACTACTGGTCGCCTACTTCCCGATCAACGATCCGCTGGTCCCCGCTGATCGGCTGAAGGCCTATGACAGCGCGGGTGTTGACGTCATCGAAATGGGCCTGAAGGCCGTGAACCCCACGCAGGACGGCACGATTGTGGGTGCCTCGATGATGCGGGCCACCGGCAAGGGAGTGGTGGGTGAGGCGTCTGAAACCGCCCGGCGCGTCCGCTCCTTTCACAACCCGGCCGCGGCTATCCTCTTCGCATATGCCGAGGCTCCGCTTCAGGCCGCCGATGCGGAATGGGCCGAAATCGAGGGCCTCTTGTGCCTTGGCAGCGATGGGGCTGCCCGGCAAACCGTCTTGTCCCGCGCCCGATGGCATGGAACGCGGATCATCGAATTCCTGCCCTACACATTTGATCAGGCCGATATTTCCCGCGCCCGGCAGGCAGAAACCTATGTGATGCTGCACTACACCCCTGGCAAGACCGGGCTGCGCGATGCCCTTGATCCGCATCTGGCCACCCGCCTGTCCCATCTGCGCGCCGAGGGGGTTATCCAACCGATCGTGCCGGGTGTCGGCATTTCCTCATTTGATCAAGCCCGCGACGCTGTGCAAAAAGGGGCGAACGGGGTGGTTCTGGGGTCGATGGTGCTGGTGAAGGCGCAGCAAAGCAGTCAGGCGCTGGAAGATTATCTGGGGCGGATGAGAGAGGTTCTTGATTGTGGCTGACTTGTTTTTGGGGATGGACATTGGCTCTACCTCGGTCAAGGCGGCAGTGCTGGATGATCGCGGGCTTTGCCGGTCGCGGTTTTCGCGAGCCTATCCCACCACCCGCCCGACCGCTGGCCGCGCCGAACAGGACCCGAATGATTGGATGCGCCTGATCCACGACGCGCTGGCGCAGTTCGCCGCGGATGGGCTGGCAGGTCGCGTGGGCTTTGGCTGCCTGACCAGCCAGGTCAACACACATGTCTTTGTCGATGCCAAAGGCCAGGCCCTCGCCCCCGCGATCCTGTGGCAAGACACGCGCGCCGCGGCCGAGGCGGCGGAGCTTGATTCCCACCTGACCCTTGCCGAAAAGATCGCATTTCTTGGTGCGCCTACGCCAATTGACGCTTCGCACCCGGTCGCGCGGATGATGTGGATGGCCCGCCATAACCCCGAGGTCTGGGATCGCACCGCCCATGTCCTCTTGCCCAAGGACTACTGCCTCCTGCGGTTGACGGGCACCCTCGCCACCGACCCCTTGTCCAACGTCGGGCTGGTCGGCCCGGATCTGGCCTATGTCCGCCCGATCCTCGACCTCTTGCCCGGCGCGGCCAACCGCATGGCCCCCTTGTTGGATGTGACAAGTCCCGTGGGCCGCATTCGTGCGACCTTTGGTCTGCCCGGCGTGCAGATGATCACCGGCACGATGGATGGCTGGGTCGGCCTGTTCGGCGGCGGCGCCGGGCAATCGGGCGAGGTGGTATATCTGTCCGGCACCAGTGAGATCATGGGCGTCAACTCTGCCACCGTCACCAATGAACCCGGCATCGTGGTGTTTCCGCCCATCGGCGGCTTGCGCCTGCACGCGGGCCCCACGCAGTCGGGCGGCGCGTCGCAGATCTGGTTCTGCGAGGCGGCTGGCCTTACCGTGGAAGAATTGACCGGCCTGATCGACGCCAGCCAGCGCCGCAGCCCCACCCCACTCTTCCTGCCCCAACTGGCCGGAGAACGCGCGCCTTTGTGGAACCCCACTCTGCGCGGCGCCTTTTTGGGCCTCGATTCAGGCATGTGCACCGTCGATCTGGCCCGCGCCGTGCTCGAAGGCGTTGCCCTTTCGGCACGGCACCTCATGACCGCACTCCTCGCCTCGGCCGAGGTTTGCACCGACACGCTGAAATGTGGCGGCGGCGGGTTCTTGTCCGATTCCTGGGGCCAGATCCGCGCCGATGTGCTGAACAAACGCCTCACCCGCCTCGCGAACAACGATCCCGGCGTGGTGGGCGCCGTAGCCTTGGCCGCCTTTGGCGCGGGCAGCCATGCCACATTGTCTGACGCCAGCGCCGCCTTCGCCCGATTTGATCGCGTGTGGGAGCCGAATCAGGCAAACCGCGCGCTTTATGACGATCTCTTCGGGATCTACCTTGACGCCATTTCCGCAAACGCCCCTCTTGGCCAACGCCTCGGCCGCCTTTGATCCGCGACCTTATCCGGATCCTGCAACTTTCCGACCAAACCTATGGTACCCTCCACCGGACGGATTAGCATCGCTCGCAGCGGACACCACACGAAACACGGACAACACGGGAGAGATGAATGAAAAGACTTGCCCTGCCTCTGGCCCTTCTGGGCCTCACCGCCACCACCGCCTTCGCCGAAAAGGTGGCCGTCATCACCCCTTTCCTCGCGCAGCCCGGCACTCAGGCCTATGTGCAAAGCTTTGAGGCCGAAGCCAAGGCAAAGGGCTGGGAGGTCAATGTGATCGACACCGCTGGTGACGTCGCCGCCGTGATCTCGCGGATCGAGGATTCCGTGACCCTGGGCGTCGATGCCATCGTCATCAACGTCGATCCTGCCCAGGTCGCCGCCGGTCTGCAAACCGCCGCCGATGCCAAGATCCCGGTCATCGGCATGGATGCGGGCGCAGACCCGCTGCTTGTAACCAACGTCACGTCGAACGGCTATGCGATGGCCGCCGAAACCGCCGTCTATGTCGCCAACCGCGTCGATGGCAAAGGCAATGTGGTTATGTTCGTTTTTGACGCCTTCCCCCCGGTGCAGATCCGCGGCGTCGTGGCCGATGCCGTCTTTGCGAACTTCCCCGACATCAAGGTGCTGGACCGCGTAACCCCCGACGTGCAGGACGGCGGCATCGCGGACAGCCGCGCCAAGATGGAGGCGATCCTCGCCGCCAACCCCGATCCGGGCAGCATCGCTGCCGTCTGGGCCGCGTGGGACCAGCCCGCCCTCGGCGCGCTACAGGCGATCGAGGCGGCGGGCCGCCAGAATGAAGGCATCGTGATCGTCGGCATGGATGCCAACCCGCAGGCCCGTGACGCCATCGCCGCCGGTGGCAACTTCGAGGCATCAATGGCGCAGGATTTTGACGGCATTGGCAAGGCCGCCTTCGCCGCCACCGCTGATGCCATCGCGGGCAAAGAGATCCGCTCCAAGGTCATCTACGTCCCGACCGTGCTGATCACCGCCGCCAACGCTGCGCAATGATCGACTGCCCCCCGGGACGCATCTGTCCAGGGGGGCAAACTCCCCACACATGGAATAAGAAATGACGGGCGCACTGGAATTCGGCGGCCTGACCAAGCGATATGGCAAAATCACCGTGCTGTCAGATGTATCGCTGCGGCTCGAACCGGGCCGCGTCCATGCACTGATGGGCGAAAACGGCGCCGGGAAATCGACCTTGATCAAGCTGATCGCCGGGGTCCTGACCACGGACGCGCTGACTTTTCGCCGCGATGGTGTCGAAATTCCCCTCCGGTCTGCCGCCGATGCCACCGCAGCAGGCTTTCGGGTGATCCATCAGGAACTCAACCTTGTGTTGCAGCTGTCCGTTGCGGAAAACATCCTGCTGGGCCAGCCTATGCCACGGCGACTGGGCCTCCTGGTCGATTGGCCCGAACTCACGCGCCGTGCGACAGCCGCGTTGGCCGAACTGGGCGTGACCACCCTTGATGTCACACAGCAGGCCGGAGCGCTGGCAAGCGGTGACCGGATGCTGGTCAAGATCGCTTCTGCCCTTGTCCGTACCGAGGGCGAGGCCCCGCCCTGCCTCTATGTTCTTGATGAACCCACCGCCGCCCTGTCGGACTCCGAGGCAGAAAAACTGTTCACTGTCATTGCCCGGCTCAAGGCGCAAGGTGCGGCCATCCTCTATGTCTCGCATCGTCTGGCCGAGGTGATGCGGATCTGCGACGATGTCACTGTCCTGCGCAACGGCCATCACATCTCTACCACCCCCCTTGACGCCACCACGAAGCAGGAAGTCATCCTTCACATGACCGGTGGCAAACTGGTCGATGGCTATCCCTCCCGGGCCGAACCCATCGGTGACGGCATGGTGTGCCAGACCGATAACCTCTGCTCCCCAGCCCTTTCGGGCCTGACTTTCAACTTGCGCCAAGGCGAGGTTCTGGGAATTGCGGGGCTGGCAGGGGCCGGGCAGACCGATGTGCTGCGCCTGTTCCTTGGCCTTGAACGCCCTGTCTCGGGCCAGATCACCCTTGACGGGGCCCCGCCGCCGCGCAATCCGACCGAGGCCTGGGCAAGAGGCGTCGCCTATGTGCCGCGAGAACGACGCTCACAGGGGCTGATGATGCAGATGGGTATCCGTCCCAACACCCTTCTGCCGCATTACACCGGCCTGCGCGCCCGGATGGCCGACGAACAGCGCCGCACAGCCGCACTTGCAGCCAGTGTCACCCTGAAGTCTTCGGGGCCCGAACAGCCGGTATGGCAGCTGTCAGGCGGCAATCAGCAAAAGGTGGTCTTCGCCCGTGCCTTGGCTGGAAATCCGCGCCTACTGCTGTTGGATGAACCGACACGGGGCGTCGATGTGGGCGCAAAGTTCGAAATCTACCGTCTGGTCCGCGCGCTCAGCGCCCAAGGCTGCGCCGTCCTTCTGGCCTCCAGCGACCTGCCCGAACTTTTGGGCCTCTGCGACCGCATCCTTGTGCTGCGGAGGGGTCGGCAAAGCGCGATCCTTGATCCCGCCGACCTTGCCCCACATGACCTTTTGCACGCCTTCTACGGCCCGATCCCAGTGGCACAGGCATCATGATTCCCATTATCCGTCAAATGGGTACGCTTGTGGGCC
>JANMJC010000577.1:0-5617 GCA_031371185.1 Paracoccaceae bacterium
TTTGGCACGGGCAGAGGACCGGCAAAGCATCCCCGGTCGGCCGGAACTGCCGCGGATCATGTCTTCGCCCCCCCAGAACGGACCTGCCCGCTCTTGGCACCGTAAACACCTTGTTAAGGAAACTGTGAAAGACAGGAATGCAGAAGATTGTCATTGAATTGTTCCCTCTTTGTGCTCATAAAGACAGGAACAAGACAGGAACATTGCGGGCAATTGCCGCTTGGGCAAAGCTGTGGAATAAGGGGACGGATGATGGCAGCGGGTGCAAACCTTTTCGACCTGAAGGATAAACGCGACATGGACAAGGTGAAGGCGCTGGAAAGCGCATTGGCGCAGATCGAGCGGCAGTTCGGCAAAGGGTCGATCATGAAGCTGGGCCAGGACAATCCGGTGATGGATGTCGAGGCGACCTCGACCGGGTCGCTTGGTCTGGACATTGCGCTCGGGATCGGCGGCCTGCCGAAGGGGCGCATCATTGAAATCTATGGGCCGGAAAGTTCGGGCAAGACCACCCTGACGCTGCATGTCGTGGCCGAAGAGCAGAAAAAAGGCGGTGTCTGCGCCTTTGTCGACGCCGAGCACGCGCTGGATCCGCAATATGCCAAGAAGCTGGGCGTCGATCTGAACGAATTGCTGATCAGCCAGCCCGACACGGGCGAGCAGGCGCTCGAGATTGTCGACACGCTGGTGCGCTCGGGGGCGGTCAGCCTGATCGTCGTCGATTCGGTGGCGGCCCTGGTTCCCAAATCCGAAATCGAAGGCGACATGGGCGACATGCAGATGGGCAGCCAGGCCCGCCTGATGAGCCAGGCGATGCGCAAGCTTACGGCGTCGATCGGCCGGTCGAACTGCATGGTGATCTTCATCAACCAGATCCGGATGAAGATCGGCGTGATGTTCGGCAGCCCCGAAACCACCACCGGCGGCAATGCGCTGAAATTCTACGCTTCGGTGCGTCTGGACATCCGCCGTATCGGCGCGATCAAGGACAAGGACGAAGTCGTGGGCAATGCGACCCGGGTGAAGGTGGTGAAGAACAAGGTCTCGCCGCCGTTCAAGGAGGTCGAATTCGACATCCTGTATGGGGAAGGGATTTCCAAGGTCGGCGAATTGGTCGATCTGGGGGTCAAGGCCGGGATCGTGGAAAAGTCGGGCAGCTGGTATTCCTACAAGGATGAACGCATCGGCCAGGGCCGCGAGAATGCCAAGGCCTTCCTGAAAGCCAATGCTGCGATGGCAAATGAAATCGAGGAAAAAATCCGCTCGGCCAGCGGTCTGGATTTCTCGGTCAAGCCGGGGGCCGAGGAGGTTCTGGGCGACTGAACCCCTGGGCATCAGATCAAGGAAATCAGCCGTGGCAGCCCGCCACGGCTTTTTTTCGGGCGCGGGGTTCGGCCGCCAATGGACAGGGGCGGGCGCGCGGTCTAAACGGGGCAAAATCACCAAAGCGTTTCGCGTCTTGACGAAGTCCGAATTCAAACCAGAGTGTTCGAATTCTGATCCTTGAAGTTTCAAGCAGACTTGAACCGCTCCAGCCAAAGGGTTGCCCCGCAGATGGCCTCGCTGAACGATATCCGCTCGACCTACCTTGATTTCTTCAAACGCAACGGTCACCGCGTGGTGGACAGCAGCCCCCTGGTGCCGCGCAACGACCCGACGCTGATGTTCGCCAATTCTGGCATGGTGCAGTTCAAGAACCTGTTCACCGGGATCGAGACGCGCGACTACAAGCGCGCGACCACGGCGCAGAAATGCGTGCGCGCAGGCGGCAAGCACAACGACCTCGACAATGTCGGCTATACCGCGCGCCACCACACGTTTTTCGAGATGCTGGGCAATTTTTCGTTCGGCGACTACTTCAAGGATCAGGCGATCGCCTTTGCCTGGGAATTGCTGACCAAAGACTTCGGCCTGAACAAGGACAAGCTCTTGGTCACGGTCTATCACACTGATGACGAGGCGGCGGAGATCTGGAAAAAGGTCGCCGGTCTGCCCGACAGCCGCATCATCCGCATCCCGACCGACGATAATTTCTGGCGCATGGGGCCGACCGGGCCCTGTGGCCCCTGTACCGAGATTTTCTATGACCACGGCGACCATATCTGGGGCGGCCCACCGGGTTCAGCGGACGAGGATGGCGACCGCTTCATCGAGATCTGGAACAACGTCTTCATGCAGAACGAACAGTTCGCCGACGGCACGATGCGCCCCTTGGACATGCAGTCGATCGACACCGGCATGGGGCTGGAGCGGATCGGCGCGCTGTTGCAGGGCAAGCACGACAACTATGACACCGACCTGATGCGCAGCCTGATCGAGGCTTCAGCCCATGCGACCTCGACCGACCCGGACGGCAAAGGCAAGACCAGCCACCGCGTGATTGCCGACCACCTGCGGTCAACCTCGTTTCTGATCGCGGATGGGGTGATGCCCGGCAATGAAGGGCGCGGCTATGTGCTGCGCCGCATCATGCGCCGCGCCATGCGCCACGCGCATATGCTGGGCGCGCAGGACCCGGTGATGTTCAAACTGGTGCCCGCCTTGGTGCGCGGCATGGGGGCGGCCTATCCGGAACTTGCGCGCGCCCAAAGCCTGATTGAAGAGACCCTGCGGCTGGAGGAAACCCGGTTCAAGACCACGCTTGACCGCGGTCTGCGGCTGTTGAATGACGAGGTCGACCGCCTGCCCGAAGGCGCCGATCTGCCCGGGCCGGTGGCGTTCAAGCTGTATGACACCTACGGCTTTCCGCTGGACCTGACGCAGGATGTGCTGCGCGAAAAGGGCCGCGCGGTGGATACGGTCGGCTTTTCGGCCCAGATGGACGAGCAGAAGGCCAAGGCGCGCGCCTCGTGGTCGGGGGCGGGCGGGGCCGCCGATGCCAAGGTCTGGTTTGAAATCGCGGAAAGCCAGGGCGTGACCGAGTTTCTGGGCTATGACACCGAAATCGCTGAGGGGCAGATTAACGCGCTGGTGCGCGACGGGGTGCAGATCGGCGCCGCCGAGGTCGGGACCTTTGTTCAGATCGTGGTGAACCAGACGCCGTTTTACGCCGAAAGCGGCGGCCAGGTCGGTGATCAGGGCTTTATCCGCACCGCCACCGGGGTGGCCGAGGTCAGCGATACGCGCAAGACGGCGGGCGTGTACCTGCATGTGGCGACGGTGACCGAAGGCACGATTCTGCGCGGCCAGCCGGCCAAGCTGGAGGTTTTGCATAACCGCCGCGCCCAGATCCGGGCCAATCACTCGGCCACCCACCTGCTGCACGAGGCGTTGCGCCATGCGCTTGGAACCCATGTGGCGCAGAAGGGCAGCCTGAACGCGCCTGACCGCCTGCGCTTTGATTTCAGCCACGGCACGGCGATGAGTGCCGCCGAACTGGCGCAGGTCGAGGCCGAGGTCAACGCCTTTGTCCGCCAGAACGCCGTGGTCGAAACCCGCATCATGACCCCCGACGACGCCCGCGCCATCGGCGCGCAGGCCCTGTTCGGCGAGAAATATGGCGACGAGGTGCGCGTGGTGTCGATGGGCCTGCAGGAGGGTTCGGGCAAGGGGGCGGAAGGGCGGACCTATTCGCTGGAACTTTGCGGGGGCACCCATGTGGCGCGCACCGGCGACATCGGCGCCTTTGTTTCGTTGGGGGAAAGCGCGTCTTCGGCGGGCGTGCGCCGGTTCGAGGCCCTGACCGGTCAGGCGGCGCTGGACCATCTGCGCGGTCAGGATGCGCGTCTGATGGAGGCGGCGGCGGTGCTGAAAGCCTCGGGTGCCGAAGTGGTGGAGCGGGTCCGGGCGCTGGTCGACGAACGCCGCGCCTTGCAAGCCGAGGTGGCGCAACTGCGCCGTGACCTCGCGATGGGTGGCAAATCGGGCGGCCCGCAGATGCGCGACATTGCCGGGATGCGGTTCGTCTCTCAGGTGCTTCAGGGCGTTTCGGGCAAGGATCTGCCCTCGATGATCGACGCGCTGAAGGCGCAGATCGGGTCGGGCGCGGTGCTGTTGATCGCCGATACCGGAGGCAAACCGGCGGTGGCCGCCGGGGTGACGGCCGATCTGACCGCACGGATTTCGGCGGTGACGCTGGTCAAGGCGGCGGCAGAGGCGATGGGCGGCAAGGGCGGCGGCGGTCGCCCCGACATGGCGCAGGCGGGTGGCAACGACATTGCGGGGGCGCAAGCCGCCATCGTGGCCGCCGAAGCCATCCTGGGGGCGTGACGATGCCAACCGCCCTGTGGATCGCCCATGTCGAGGTGATGGATGCCGAGGCCTATGGCAAATATGCCGCCCTCGCCGGCCCGGCGATCGCCGCGCATGGCGGGTATTTTCTGGCGCGCGGCGGGCGCCATGTTCAGCTTGAGGGTGCCGACCGCGCCCGCAACGTCGTCGCGCGCTTTCCCAGTCTGGAACGCGCCGTCGAATGCTACAATTCGCCCGCCTACCAACAGGCGCTGTCGCAGGCCCGCGGTTCCGCGATCCGCGATCTGATGGTGGTGGAAGAGGTCGGCGAATAAGGTTCCATTTGTATCTCTGTTGACGGAATATTGTGCTGAAACTTTTGGGATATGTGGTATCTTTTCCCAAAAGACGATGAGGCAGAGCATGTTGACCCGATCAAAAGGGCCCCGGTGATGTGCCGTTGGGCCGCCTATTGTGGGACGCCGATCTTTCTGGAAGAGATCATCGCGCGGCCCGGACATTCCTTGATCCATCAGTCGCATTGCGCGACCCAGACCCATTCCGCGATCAATGCCGACGGGTTTGGCGTGGCCTGGTATGATCAGCGGCCGGAACCCGGCCTGTACCGCGACGTCCTGCCGGCCTGGTCCGATCCGAACCTGCGCAGTCTGACGGCGCAGGTAACCTCGGGGTTGTTTCTGGCCCATGTACGCGCCTCGACCGGCACCGCGACCAGCCGCAACAACTGCCACCCCTTCGTGCATGGGCAATGGAGCTTCATGCACAATGGCCAGATCGGCGGTTACGACCAGTTTCGCCGCGACGCCGACATGATGATCCCCGACGGGCTGTACCCGGCGCGCAAAGGGGCGACCGACAGCGAGGCATTGTTTCTGGTTGCCATCGCCGAAGGGCTGGACGGGGATCCGCGCGCGGCGCTGGAACGGGCGGCGGCGCGGTTCATCAGTCTGGCCCGGACCAGGGGGGCCATGCCGCATCTTCGCATGACGGCCGCCCTGTCGGATGGCAAGAGGCTGTACGCGGTGCGTTATGCAACCGATGACGCGGCACCGTCGCTCTATTACCGCTGGTCCGCCATGCGCGGCGGCATGGCGGTGGTGTCCGAACCGCTGGAGGCGGAAGAGGGCGGCTGGAATGTGGTGCCGCCCGGCAGCTTTTGCACCTTTGCGGGCGAGGCGGTGAAAATCGAAGATTTCCACCCCTGCCGACTGGCGCTTGCCGCTTGATGCGTCACAGTAAAAAGCCGCCCCAAGGGACTGCTTTCAAAGGATAATCAGTCTTTGTTCTTGTTGCGCTTCCGGTCATTGGGATCCAGGAAGCGCTTGCGCATCCGCACAGATTTCGGCGTCACCTCGACAAGTTCATCGTCGTCGATATAGGCGATGCACTGCTCGAGCGACAGCTTGACCGGCGTGGTCAGGCGCAC
>JANMJC010000581.1:0-9680 GCA_031371185.1 Paracoccaceae bacterium
TGATCTTGCCGCATGGGGTGCTATTCACCAAAAGCAACCCACCCGCCAACCCTTCAATTCCACAGGATCGCCTCAATTGGACATCGCAACCCTTCGTGCCCGCCACCCCGACCACTGGATGCGCGCCGCCGCCATCCGCACGTTGACGCTGGACGCGGTGGCTGCCGCGAATTCGGGCCATTCGGGCATGCCGATGGGACTGGCTGACGTGGCCACGGTCCTGTTCGAAAAGCACCTGAAATTCGACCCCACTGCCCCGCGCTGGCCCGACCGTGACCGCTTCATCCTGTCGGCGGGCCATGGGTCAATGCTGATCTATTCGCTTTTGTACCTGACCGGCTACGCCGACATGACGATCGAGCAGATCCGCAACTTCCGTCAGTGGGGGTCGATCACGGCGGGCCATCCCGAATATGGCCATGTGTCGGGGGTCGAGACCACCACCGGCCCCCTGGGTCAGGGCATCGCCAACGCCGTGGGCTTCGCCATGGCCGAAGAACATCTGCGGGCCCGGTGGGGGGCACGGGTGCAGGACCATCACACCTATGTCGTCGTGGGCGACGGCTGTCTGATGGAGGGCGTCAGCCAGGAGGCAATCGGCATCGCGGGGCGTCAGCAATTGTCGCGCCTGATCGTGCTGTGGGACGACAATGGCATCACGATAGACGGCAAGGTATCGCTGTCGGATGTGACCGACCAGAAGGCGCGCTTTGCGGCAAGCGGGTGGGATGTTTTCGCCTGCGACGGCCACGATCCGGTGGACATCGACCGCGCGATCACGGCGGCAAAGGCATCGCCCGGCCCCGCGCTGATTGCCTGCCAGACCCATATCGCGCTTGGTCATGCCGCGCAGGACACCTCAAAGGGCCATGGCGCGCTGACCGACGCCGCCCAGATGAAGGCCGCCAAAGATGCCTATGGCTGGACCGCTGCCGCCTTTGAAATTCCACGCGACATCAAGGCGCAATGGGAGGCGATCGGCGCGCGAGGTGCCAAGACCCGCGCCGATTGGGAGGCGCGTCTTGCCGCCCTTGCCCCGGCACGGCAAGCCGAATTTGCCCGGATCTTTGCCAATGGCCTGCCCGCCCGCCTGACCGCCGCCATCCGCACGCTGAAAAAGTCGGCCGCCGAAGAGGGCGCGAAATTCGCCAGCCGCACCGCCAGCGAAAAGGTGCTGAACGTCATAAACCCGATCCTGACCGACAGTTTTGGCGGATCGGCCGACCTGACCGGATCGAACAACACCAAGACCGCCGATCTGGGGGTTTTCACGGCTGAAGACCGCAAGGGCCGCTACATGTACTGGGGCATCCGCGAGCATGGCATGGCGGCGGCGATGAACGGCATGGCGCTGCACGGCGGGGTCCGACCCTATTCCGGCACCTTCATGTGCTTTACCGACTATGCCCGCCCCGCCATGCGCCTGTCGGCCCTGATGGGCCTGCCGGTGGTCTATGTGATGACCCATGACAGCATCGGTCTGGGCGAGGACGGCCCGACGCACCAGCCCGTCGAACATCTGGCCATTTCCCGCGCCACACCGAACACGCTTGTGCTGCGCCCGGCCGATCTGGTCGAGGTGGCCGAGTGCTGGGAGATTGCCTTTGCCCAGAGCCGTACCCCCTCGGTCATGGCGCTGAGCCGGCAGAACCTGATGGCGGTGCGCCGGGTGCATACCGCGCAGAACCTGTCGGCCAAGGGCGCTTATGTGCTGGCCGAGGCCACGGGCAAGCGTCAGGTGATCCTGATGGCCACCGGGTCCGAGGTCGAGATTGCCCTGAAGGCGCGCGATCTGTTGCAGGCCGAGGGGATCGGCACGCGCGTGGTGTCGATGCCCTCGATGGAGTTGTTCGCGCAACAGGACGAGGCTTACCGCAAGCGCGTGCTGCCCGCCGGTCCGGTGCGCGTGGCCATCGAAGCGGGCGTGCGCCAGGGCTGGGACCGCTGGCTGTTGGGCGAGCGGGGCCGCGACGGCAAGGCGGACTTCGTCGGCATGTCGTCGTTTGGGGCATCCGCGCCCTATGACCGCTTGTACAAAGAGTTCGGGATCACGGCTGAGGCGACCGTGGCATCGGTCAAGGCGATGCTTTGACGCTCCGGGGTCGTCAGATTTGACGCTTTTGGGGAACCGCCAAGGCTGAGGCGGTTGAAGTCGGCCGCACCTGCCTTTGGGTTGACCGGGAAAAGCTGAACCTCCGGGGGAGGTTCGGCCCCGGTCAGGTTGGAACAGGTCCAGATGACCCTTTCAGCAAGACCTGTCAAAGGGCAGCGACTGACCTGGGGCGGGCGAGAAGCGCCTGCCCAGGGGCGGGTCAGGCGCTGCCCGGTGCCTTTGGGGCACCGGGGGTACAAGCCGCAAAGGCTGGTCGTGGCAGGCTCGATAGAGCCCGCCAAAACGGCCCAACCCCCCCCGCTAGCGCGGTTCAAGTCTTCGTTGAAACATCAAGTACCAGAATACAAACACTTTTGGTTTGAATTCTGATTCCGGCAAGACTGGAACCGCTTTAATGCGCCGGCCCTTTGGCCCCGCTCAGCGCGGCCCACAACGGCCCGACGACCCTGGTGGCCACCGGGATCAGCGCCATGCCCAGAACCGTGCCCAAAGCGCCGTCACAGGCCGCCGTCACCGCCCATTGCACAAATCCTGACGCCACAGGCACGGCCTTTCCCGCCCCTTCGGCCCAGTGATGGATCGTGCCGTAGGGCTCATGCAGCCCCAGCACATCCATGCCATGGATCACGATGCTGCCCCCCACCCACAGCATCGCCGCCGTGCCGATGGTGGACAGGACCGTCATCAGGTGCGGCATCGCCACCACCAGCCCCCGGCCAAAGGCGCGGGCGGCGGCGGTCTTGCGGTTGGTGGCCATGTGCAGACCCACGTCATCCATCTTCACGATCAGCGCCACCGCCCCGTAAACCACCAGGGTAATCGCGATGCCCACGATGGCCAGCGTGACCGCCTCGAGCCAGAAGGTGCTGGCGGGAATTGCCGCCAGCGCGATGGTCATGATCTCGGCCGACAGGATGAAGTCGGTCTTGATGGCCCCCGCGATCCTTTCCTCTTCCAGATGGCTTGGGTCGCTGGTGTCGAAATCCTCGTCCACCTCGGTGTCGGCATGAGGGAACAGGGCGTGGAACAGCTTTTCAGCGCCTTCAAAGCACAGATAGGCGCCGCCGATCATCAACAGGGGCGTGATGGCCTGAGGCAGGAAATACTCCAGCGCCAGAAGGCCGGGCATCAGGATGATCAGCTTGTTCTTGATCGAGCCCTTGGCAATGCGCCAGATGATCGGCAACTCGCGGTCGGCCTTGAACCCGTGGACATAGCGGGGCGTGACCGCCGTGTCGTCGATCACCACGCCCGCCGCCTTGGCCCCGGCCTTGGCTGCCGCCCCCGCGATATCGTCAATCGATGCCGCCGCGACCTTTGCAATCGCGGCGACGTCATCAAAAAGGGCCAGAAGTCCGCTCATGCTGTTTCTCGGTTCAGGGTCGACAGGGGTTAAATAACCTGTGTGGCGCGAAATGCAACGACCGCACCCTGTTAGCGGCAACATGAGAAGTTATCGCTAACATGCTGTTTTTGCGTCAATTTGCGGCTTTTCTTGCAAAGGGCCCGCGACTATAGCCGTTCCAAAGGCAACTGCGGGACACGACATGACCATCACCATCGGGATCAACGGGTTCGGGCGGATCGGGCGCTGTACCCTTGCCCATATCGCGGAATCCGGGCGCAACGATGTGTCGGTGGTGGCGATCAATGCCACCGGGCCGATTGAAACCAATGCGCATCTGCTGCGCTACGATTCGGTTCATGGCCGCTTTCCGGGCACGGTCAAGGTCGATGGCGACTCGATGGATCTCGGGCGCGGTCCGATGCGGGTGATGTCAAGCTATGACCCCGAAACCCTGGATTGGAGCGGTGTCGATGTGGTTCTGGAATGCACCGGAAAGTTCAATGACCGTGACCGCGCGGCGCTGCATCTGACGCGCGGCGCGCGCCGGGTTCTGGTGTCGGCGCCTGCGAAAAGGGCCGATCTGACCGTGGTTTACGGCGTCAACCACCGCAGCCTGACGCCCGATCATCGGGTGGTGTCGAACGCGTCCTGCACGACCAACTGCCTGGCGCCGCTGGCCAAGGTGCTGAACGATGCCATCGGCATCGACAGCGGCATCATGACCACGATCCATTCCTATACCGGGGATCAGCCCACGCTGGACCGCCGCCACAAGGACCTGTACCGCGCCCGTTCGGCAGCCATGGCGATGATCCCGACCTCGACCGGGGCGGGCCGCGCAATTGGCGAGGTCTTGCCCGAACTGGCGGGCCGGCTCGAGGGAACCTCGATCCGCGTGCCGACCCCCAATGTCAGCGCCGTCGATCTGACCTTTGTGGCGGGCAAGTCGGTCTCTGTGCAGGAGGTCAACGAGATCGTGCGCGAGGCGGCGGCGGGATACATGGGCATGGTCATGGCCTATGACCCCGAGCCGAAGGTTTCGATTGACTTCAACCACACGCCGCAATCCTGTATCTTTGCCCCCGACCAGACCAAGGTGGTAGGCGGCCGCACGGTGCGCGTGCTGGCGTGGTATGACAACGAATGGGGCTTTTCCTGCCGCATGGCCGACGTGGCGGGCGTGATGGGGCGGCTCTTGCAATAAGCGGGTGGCCATTGGACGACCGGATCTATTTTTCGATTGCTCTGGTCATCGCCGTCGCGATCCTGGGCGATCTGGTGCTGAATTCCGCCGATGCTTCGGTGTTTCTGGTGCGCAAGATGCTTGACCTGGTGCAGGCCCTGTCCTTCTGGCGCCATTAGGCGCGATCAGGCAAGGACAGGCCGGGCTTAATTTGACGCTTTGACCTTCGGCCCGCGTTCAGCGCATCCTGTGCGCAAGCGGCTTTTGTTCGGGTGATGTTAGCGCTATCTGCAATCACAGGTTCCAGAAGTTCAAGAATCAGGTCTTTCCCAGGAGAATGCCATGGCAGTTAGGGTTGCAATCAACGGGTTCGGTCGGATCGGCCGCAATATTCTGCGGGCGATCATTGAATCGGGCCGCACCGATATCGAGGTCGTGGCGATCAATGATCTGGGCCCGGTCGAAACCAATGCGCATCTGCTGCGCTACGATTCGGTGCACGGCCGTTTTCCCTCCACGGTGACCACAGGTCCCGACTGGATCGACGCCGGTCGCGGCCACATGCTGGTGACGGCGATCAGGAACCCCGCCGACCTGCCCTGGGGCGAGGTTGACATCGTGATGGAATGCACCGGAATCTTCACCTCGAAGGACAAGTGCCTGGCGCATCTGGAAAACGGTTCCAAGCGGGTGCTGATCTCGGCGCCGGGGGATGGGGCCGACAAGACGATTGTTTACGGCGTCAACCACGGCACGCTGACGGCGTCGGATCTGGTGGTCTCGAACGCCTCGTGCACCACGAACTGTCTGGCCCCGGTGGCCAAGGTTCTGAACGATGTCATCGGCATCGAAAAGGGCATGATGACCACGATCCACAGCTATACCGGCGACCAGCCGACCCTGGACACCATGCACAAGGACCTGTACCGCGGCCGTGCGGCGGCCCTGTCGATGATCCCGACCTCGACCGGGGCGGCCAAGGCGGTGGGTCTGGTGCTGCCGGAGCTGAAGGGCAGGCTGGACGGTTTTGCGATGCGGGTGCCGACGCCGAACGTCTCGGTCGTCGATCTGAAGTTCATCGCCAAGCGCGCCACCTCGGTGGACGAGGTGAACACCGCCATCAAGGCCGCTGCCGAGGCCGGGCCCCTGAAGGGCATCCTGGGCTTTACCACCGAAAAGCTGGTCTCGTCGGATTTCAACCACGATCCGCATTCAAGCGTCTTCCACATGGACCAGACCAAGGTGATGGATGGCACCTTCGTGTCGATCCTGTCGTGGTACGACAACGAATGGGGTTTTTCCAACCGCATGTCGGACACCGCCGTTGCGATGGGCAAGTTGATCTGAACGCCGGGTTGAACCGTGAACTACCGGGGCGCCTTCGGGCGCCCTATGCGTTTTTCGAACAAGCCATGCGCTAGCCGCATGGCATAACGGCGAAATCGTCGGTTGTTTGCGGTAACACAAGGCCCATATCCTGATCATGCGAAACGGGAAACGCCATTCGGGCCGATCCGATCGCAAGACGAAAGGAATATGAGATGAAAAACCTGTTCACCAAGATCCGCATCGAAGCCGCCAAACAGGCGCTGTACCGCGTGACCCGCGACGAGATCGCGCGGATGCCACGCTCGATCGCGCTGGACCTTGGGATTTTCCCCGAAGACGCCGACAGGATGGCGCGCCAGGCCGTCTGGGGCTAAGACCCCCGACACCGCGACGACCGGGGGGCCAATTGGCCCCCTTTTCATTCAGTCGATCCGCGTCAGACCCTTGGCAAACCGTGCCGCATTGGCCTGGTACCCCTGCGCCGACAAAAGCAGGCGTGCGCGGGCCGCATCGTCCAACGTGCGCACCACGCGCCCCGGACTGCCCATCACCAGCGACCCCGGCGGAATTTCCTTGCCCTCGGTCACCAGTGCCCCGGCCCCGATCAGGCTGCCCGCCCCGATCCGCGCCCCGTTCAGCAGCGTCGCCCCCATGCCGATCAACACCCCGTCGTCGATGACACAGCCATGCAGCATGGCCTTGTGACCGATGGTGCAGTCGGCCCCGATGGTCAGCGGAAAGCCCATGTCGGTGTGCAGCACGCAGTGTTCCTGAATGTTCGAGCCCGCGCCCAAAGTGATTTCCTCGTTGTCCCCGCGCAGCACCGCGCCGAACCAGACAGAGGCATGGGCGCCGATCACCACCTTGCCGATCAGCACCGCATCCGGGGCGATCCAGGCGGTCGGGTGGATTTGCGGGGCGTGACCGTCAAGGGCATAGATCATCGGGCGTCGAACTCCGCGTTCAGGCCGCGCACGAAATCGGCCAGATCGGGCTGACGGTCGCGTTTCAGCCGCTCGGCCTGCAGGATCGTGGCCAGGTCGGCAAAGGCCGCGTCCAGATCGCGGTTGATGATGACATAGTCGTATTCGGCCCAGTGGCTGATTTCCGACTGGCTTTTGGCCATGCGCCCGGCGATCACCGCATCGCTGTCCTGCGCGCGGCTGCGCAGACGTGCCTCAAGTTCGGCAATCGACGGCGGCAGAACGAATACCGACACCACATCGCGCCCCAGCCCCGAGTTGCGAATCTGCTGGCCGCCCTGCCAGTCGATGTCGAACAGGGTGTCGCGGCCTTCGGTCATCGCCCGTTCCACCGGCCCGCGGGGTGAGCCGTAGAAATTGCCGAAGACTTCGGCATGCTCCAGCATCTGGCCGGTTTTCACCATGTCGGCAAAGGCTTCGCGCGATTTGAAGTAATACTCTCGCCCCTCGACTTCTCCGGGACGGGGCGCGCGCGTGGTGGCCGAGACCGAGAATTTCAGCGACGGGTCCCAGTCCATCAACCGTCGCGCCAAGGTGGATTTGCCCGCGCCCGAAGGCGAGGACAGGATAAGCAGAAGACCGCGCCGCGCCATGTTCTATTCCACGTTCTGAACCTGTTCGCGCATCTGATCGATCACGGTTTTCAGGTCAAGCCCGATGCGCGTCAGGGGTCTGGATTGCGATTTGGAGCACAGGGTATTGGCCTCGCGCATGAATTCCTGCATCAGAAAGTCGAATTTGCGGCCCACGGCGCCGGGTTCCGCCAGCAGATCACCGGCAGCGGCGATATGGGCCGACAGGCGGTCCAGTTCCTCGGTGACATCGGCCTTGACGGCCAAAAGCGCCAGTTCCTGGGTCAGCCGGGTCTCGTCCACGCCGTCCGCATTGGCCATGATGCGCGCAAGGGCCTCGTGCAGGGCGGCAGACTGGGCGTCGCGGCGGGCGTGGGCCTCGGTTGCGGCCGCAGCGGTCAAGGCATCGACGCGGGCCAGTTGCGCCGCGATCACGCTGTGCAAAGCGGCGCCTTCGCGGGCGCGCGCGGCCTGAAAATCGGCCAGAAGGCCGGCGAAATCGGCCATCAGGGCGGTGCGCAGCGGGGCGGTGTCGGACATGAGTTCGGCATCGGGGGCCTCGACGATGCCGCGAAGGGCCAGAACCTCCGCCACGGTGGCCGAGCGCAGCGAAACCCCCTGCTCCATCGCGGCATGTTCCACTTCGGCCAGAACCGACAGGGCCGCGCGCAGGGCCATGGGGTTCAAACGAAAAGCCCCTGCCCCGGCCTCAGCCCCGTCGCGCGCCAGTTTCAGCGTCAGGCTGACATTGCCCCGGGTCAGGGCGCGGCCAAGTTCGGCCCGCACCGCCGTTTCAAGCCCCTCGATCCAGTCGGGCAGGCGCAAGCGCAGATCCAGCCCCTTGCCGTTGACCGACCGCAGATCCCAGGCCCAGGAAAAGCCAAGGGCCTCGGCCTTGCGGCTGGCAAAGCCCGTCATTGAAACGCTCATTCCCACTCCCTTTCCGACCCGGTGCGGATCGTGGCTGTTTACCATTCGTTCAGATTTCCAGCCCCGCCGGACCCTTGTCGTGCTATTAATGTCTTCGTAAGGTTTCTTGCGCAAAATTAACCATCAGCGCCGGAAACCGGGTGGGAAACCTGCCGCAGTCTGGCAACAAGTCACGGGAACGGGAAGCCTCGATGTTGGTGATTGGGTCATTTGGCAAGGACGGCGCGCGGACCGACCGCGATGCAGCCGACGAACCTGCGGTCCTGAAGACCGTGCGCGCCTATTGGGAAGGGTTGCGCGTCGACGGCGCCTTGCCCTCTCGCGATCAGATCGACCCGCGCGGCCTTGCCTCGGCGCTGGAGCAGGTCTTTCTGCTGGAGCAGATCGCCCCCGGCCATGCGCGGTTTCGGCTGGCGGGGCATTTGTTTCACGACCTGATGGGCATGGATGCGCGCGGCATGCCGTTTTCGACCCCCTTCGATCCGGCGGGCCGCCAAAAGTTGCAGCCCTTGCTGCAAGAGGTGTTCACCGGACCGCAGGCCCTGCACCTGAAGCTGGAGGCCGAGCGCGGCATCGGGCGTCCGGCCTTGACGGCGGCGGTCCTGCTGTTGCCGCTGCAACGCCGGGGCGATGAACCACCGACGGCCCTGGGCATTCTGGCGTCAAAGGGCACGATCGGCCGCGCGCCCCGGCGTTTTTTCATCGCGACTGCCCGGCTTGAGGCGCTGAGCCTGCCCGAAACCCGTCAGGTGATCCTGCGCAAGCAAGACCTGTCCCGCCCCGAAATTGCCCCTGCGCCAGAGCAACCGATCCGCGCCCCGGCGTCCAAGCCCGCTTCCCTGCGGCTGGTTCATTCCCGCGACTGAAAACGGGCGACCCGAAGGCCGCCCGTGTCGGGTCGCGTCGCCGGGACCGCCTTAGAACGCCACGCGCCGCAGCGCCTGACGTTGCGACGACAGTTCTTCCGCCACCAGAAAGGCCAGTTCCAGCGACTGGCTGGCATTCAGACGCGGATCGCAGGCGGTGTGATAGCGGTCGGCCAGATTTTCATCGGACACGGCGCGCAGACCGCCGGTGCATTCGGTCACATCCTTGCCCGTCATCTCGAAATGCACGCCCCCCGGCACGGTGCCTTCGGTCTTGTGGATCTGGAAGAACTCGCGCACTTCGCGCAGCACCGAATCGAAGGGCCGGGTCTTGTATCCGGTTGACGACTTGATCG
>JANMJC010000597.1:0-4080 GCA_031371185.1 Paracoccaceae bacterium
TTTGCCCGACTTTTGTCACCCGTCGCTTCCCGCCCCCCTTGTGGGGGAGGGAGAGGGAGGGGGGGGCCGCCGCAAGACCCCGCGAAAAGGAGCACGCCATGCGCATAACCTGTCCCTTGTGCGGCCCGCGTGACCGGCGCGAGTTTTACTATTACGGGTCCGAGGACTATCTGAACCGGCCCGGCCCTGACGCGGATGCGGCGGCCTGGGATGACCATCTGCACCTGCGCACCAACTCTGCGGGGGTGGTCAAGGACCTGTGGTACCACGAGGGCGGCTGTTCCTCATGGCTTTTGGTCACCCGCAACACCATCACCCACGAAATCCATGGCGTCGAACGCGTCGCAGATCGCAAAGGCACCCCAGCATGAGGATCGCAGGCCATGGTCTGATCGACCGGGATACCCAAGTTACCTTTCGCTTCAACGGCACCTCCTACATGGGCCATCGCGGCGACACGCTGGCATCGGCCCTGTTGGCCAATGGCCTGCGTCTGGTGGGGCGCAGTTTCAAATACCACCGCCCGCGTGGCATTCTGACCGCCGGGTCGGAAGAGCCGAACGCACTGGTCGAGATCATCGAGGACGGCCAGCAAACCCCCAATACCCGCGCCACGGTGCAAGAGATCTTCGACGGGCTTGAGGCGCGCAGCCAGAACCACATCGGCCCGCTGGCCTGGGACCTGCTGGCGGTCAACGACCTTGCCGCCCCCTTCCTGTCGGCGGGGTTCTATTACAAGACCTTCATGTGGCCGCGCGCCTTTTGGGAAAAGCTGTACGAACCCCTCATCCGCCGGGCCGCCGGTCTGGGCCGCCTGTCGCCAAATGCCGACACCGCGCCCTATGAAAAGGCCTGGGCAAGCTGCGATCTTCTCGTGATCGGCGCCGGGCCCACGGGCCTGATGGCCGCCCTGACCGCCGCCCGCGCCGGGGCCGACGTGATCCTTGCGGACGAGGACTTCCGCATGGGCGGGCGGCTTTTGTCCAGCGATGAACAGATCGGCGAACAGCCCGCCCTGATCTGGGCCGAGGGCGTTCTGGCCGAACTGGCCAGCCTGCCCAATGTGCGCCTGATGCCGCGCACCACGGTGACCGGCGCTTATGATGGCGGCGTCTTTGGCGCGTTGGAGCGGGTCGGCCTGCACCGCGCCCCCGACGCCCATCTGCCGCGCGAGTGTTTCTGGCGCATCACCGCCGCCCGCGCGATCCTTGCCTCGGGCGCGCTGGAGCGTCCCATCGCCTTTCCGCTCAACGACCGTCCCGGCATCATGATGGCGGGCGCGGTGCAGACCTATCTGAACCGCTTCGGCGTGGCCCCCGGTCGCCATGTGACACTGTATGCCAACAACGACGCCGCCCGCATCACCGCGCGCCAGCTGATGGCGGCAGGCGTGCGCGTGGCCGCCATTCTGGACAGCCGCCCCGATGCCAGTTCCATCGAGGATTGCCCGGTCTATCTGGGGGCCGAGGTACTGGAAACCCATGGCCGCCATGCCCTGCGCGCCATCGAAGGCCGCCATCAGGGCGGCGAGTTCCGGCTGGACAGCGATTGTCTGGCGATGTCGGGCGGCTGGAATCCGACGCTGCACCTGACCTGCCACATGAACGGCCGTCCGCGCTGGTCCGAGGATCTTGCGGCCTTTGTCCCCTCGGAAGGCGCCGTTCCGGGCCTTGTGGCCGCAGGGGCTGCCAATGGCAGCTTTTCCACCCATGGGGCGCTGGTCAGCGGACATGCGGCGGCGGTCGGGGCGATCAAGCATCTGGGGCGGAATGCGCCCGACCTGCCGCTTCCCAAGGCCGACGATGCCCCCTATCGGCTGACGCCGCTTTGGTCGGTCAAGGGCCGCTACCGGGCCTGGCTGGACTTTGCCAATGACGTGACAACCAAGGACATCACGCAGTCTGCGCAAGAGGGTTACACCTCGGTCGAGCACATGAAGCGCTATACCACCCAAGGCATGGCGCCGGATCAGGGCAAGAATTCGAACGTGGCAGCCCTGGCGCTTCTGGCCGATGCCACCGGGCGCGGCATTCCTGAAACCGGCACCACCACCTTCCGCCCGCCGTTCTCGCCCATCTCGATCGCGGCGCTTGGAGCGGGCGGGCGCGGCAAGACCTTTGCCCCGCAACGATTCATGACCTCGGATCAGGCGTCGCGCGACCGGGGCGCGCCCATGGTCGAGGCCGGGCTGTGGTACCGCCCCAGCTATTTCCCCAAACCGGGCGAGGCGCATTGGCGCGACAGTTGCAACCGCGAGGTCGGCCATGTCCGAAACGCGGTCGGCGTGGCCGATGTCTCGACCCTGGGCAAGATCGACCTTCAGGGCACGGATGCCGCGCGGTTTCTGGACCTGATCTATACCAACACCTTTTCCACCCTGCCGCTGCACCGGGTCCGCTATGGGCTGATGCTGCGCGAGGATGGTCTGGTGCTGGATGACGGCACCACGGCGCGGTTGGGGGAAAATCACTTCCTGATGACCACCACAACGGCGGCAGCGGGTCTGGTGATGCGGCATCTGGATTTCATCCACCAGACACATTGTGCCGGTTGGGATTTGCGGTTCATCTCGGTGACCGAATCCTGGGCGCAGTTCGCCGTCGCGGGGCCAAGGGCGCGCGCGCTGCTGAACTCGGTTCTGGATCAGCCCTTGGGCGATTTTCCCTTCATGGCGGTGGGTCCGGTCAGCCTTGGCGGGGTTCAGGCGCGGTTGTTCCGCATCTCGTTTTCGGGCGAAGAGGGTTTCGAGATTGCCGTGCCGACCCGCTACGGCGAGGCCTTGTTCCGCGATCTGGTGGCGCGGGCTGAAACCATGGGCGGCGGGCCCTACGGAATGGAGGCGCTGAACGTGCTGCGGCTGGAGAAGGGCTTTATCACCCATGCCGAGATTCATGGGCGCATTTCGGCTTTCGATATCGGCATGGCAAAAATGGTGTCGGCCAAAAAAGACTGCATCGGCAAAGCCATGGCGGCGCGCGAGGGCCTGCAGGGCCCGGGACGCGAGCAACTGGTCGGCATCCGGTCAAAGGTCGAATTCGGCGCGGGCGCGCATCTGTTCAGCCCGGGCACGCGCATTCACCGCGAAACCGGGCAGGGCTATGTGACCTCGATGTGCTGGTCGCCGACCCTTGGCGAATGGATTGGCCTCGCCTTTGTGGTGAACGGCCCGGCACGCCACGGCGAGGTGATGCGGCTGGTTGATCACATGCGCGACCACGATGTGCCGGTCACGGTCTGCGCTCCGGTGTTCTTTGACCCCGAGGGAGGGAAACTGCGTGCCTGAACTGATCGCAAAACCCGCGCTGGCGGGGCAGGGGGCCCTGATCCTGATCGGCACCACGCTGGCGCCGGTGGATCTGGGCACGGTGACCTCGGTCGCGCCGTTAGTCGGGCAGGGCAAGGCCGTGGACAAGGCGTTGAAACCCTTGGGACTGACGTTTCCGGCCCCGAACACGACCACCGCCCGGGACGGGGTTCGCGTGGTCTGGACCGGGCCTGATCAGGCTTTTCTGATCGGCTGTGCGGCCCCGGATTTCGGCCGCGCCGCTGCCACGACAGACCAGACCGGCGGCTGGTCGGCGCTGCGCCTGTCCGGGCCGGCGATGCCGCAGGTCTTGGCGCGGCTTTGCCCGCTGGATTTTCGCCCTGCCGTGTTCAAACCCGGTCAGGCCGCCCGCGCGCAACTGGGCCACATGAACGCGGTGTTCTGGGCCGAAGAGGATGGCGCGCTGATGATCCTGACCTTCCGGTCGATGGCGCGCACCGCCTGGGACGAATGCGCCCATGCCCTGACGGCGGTGGCGGCGCGGGCGGGGGTTTAGGTTTGGTTCTTCCTTCCCGATTTGCCCCAAGCATTTCGGGAGGCGCCTGCCTGCCCCCGGCAGGCGCCTTCTGCGCCAGCCCAGGCAGGCGCCTCCCGATCCCGATGAGGTACATTGGCCCAACACGCCTTGGCTTACGGCTTACACCGACCGCCAACGGCCCGAAAAACGCTCCCCTGGAGCGTTTTCAGATCGGACCGAAACAGACCTCCCGCTGGCGTTCTGCCGCAACCCTGCTAGCTTGCCGGCAACACACCCG
>JANMJC010000600.1:0-2585 GCA_031371185.1 Paracoccaceae bacterium
GGGCTATACCGCCCCGCGTGAGAGCAGTTCGTTGATCCGCATGCTGCTGGAGCGGGTGCCGGGGGCGGACGGCATCATCTTTGCCACCCATTGCCACAATGATCTGGGCATGGCCACGGCCAACAGCCTTGCCGCCGTGGTGGCCGGCGCGCGCCAGATCGAATGCACGATCAATGGCTTGGGCGAACGGGCGGGCAACACCGCGCTGGAAGAGGTGGTGATGGCGATGCGGGTGCGCAACGACATTCTGCCCTTTCAGACCCGGATCGACACGACAAAGATCATGAACCTGTCGCGCAGGGTGGCGGCGGTTTCGGGCTTTGCGGTGCAGTTCAACAAGGCGATTGTCGGCAAGAACGCCTTTCTGCACGAAAGCGGCATCCATCAGGACGGCGTTCTGAAGAACGTGCAGACCTTTGAAATCATGCGGCCCGAGGATATCGGGCTGACCCAGAAGAACATCCAGATGGGCAAGCATTCGGGCCGTGCGGCGCTTAGGTCCAAGCTGCGCGATCTGGGGTTCGATCTGGCCGACAACCAGTTGAACGACGTCTTTGTGCGGTTCAAGGCCCTTGCCGACCAGAAGAAAGAGGTCTTTGACGACGACCTGATCGCCTTGGTGGCGGATGAGGCGACCACCGACGAGGGCGACCATCTACCGGTAAAGCGGCTGCGGGTGGTTTGCGGCACCGAAGGCCCGCGCGAGGCCGAGTTGACGCTGCTGGTCGGCGGGGTTGTAACCTCGACCGATGCCACCGGCGACGGGCCGGTGGACGCGGCCTTCAACGCGGTCGACATGCTGTATCCTCATGGTGCCAAGCTGGAGGTTTATCAGGTGCATGCCGTCACCGAAGGCACCGACGCGCAGGCCACTGTTTCGGTGCGCCTGTCGGAAGATGGCCGGATCGCGACCGGGCAATCGGCCGATACCGATACCGTGGTCGCCAGCGTCAAGGCCTATGTCAACGCGCTGAACCGGCTGATCGTGCGGCGTGGCAAGACCGCGCCCGATGCCGATGTGAAGATGGTGAACTACAAGGACGCCTGACGGTCAGGCGGCTTGGGCCTGCAGTCCAAGCCGCTCGTCCCGGGTCAGCAGTGCCGCAACGGTATGCAGGATCAGGGCGACGGCGGCGTCACGGTCGGGCGCCTCGCGCGCGGCTTTTTGCAGCCAAAGCCCGTCGATCTGCGCCGAGATCACCCGAGAGACGCTGGTGCTGCGATCTGGCGGCAGGTGGCCGTTGAACACCGAAGCGAGGTTGGAGCGCAGCCGGCGGTAAAACAGGCTTTGCAGGCGGGCATAGCGCGGGTTGGTGGCCGAGGCCGCGATGACCGACAGCCAGGCATTGGCGACATCAGGGGTAAAGACGGCTGCGGGAAAATTGCCTTCGACGATGGCGGTCAGCCGGTCCCAACGGCTGGCGGCGGCGTTCAGGCGCGTCACCACATCCTCCATCAACAGGCGGTTGTTCAGGCGCACCATGGCGAACAGCACGTCTTCCTTGCCCTTGAAGTAATAGGCCAGAATACCGGGCGACATGCCCGCTTCGGCGCAGATGCGCGCGGTGGTCAGGCCGGTCAGGCCATGGATCATGAAAACGCGGTGCGCCGCCGCGATCAGTTCGGCGCGGCGCAGGTCTTCGATGCGGGTGCGTTTGGGGGTCGGGGCCATCGTGTCTGAATAGCAGAACAAAAAATTGTATGCCCGTACAATTTTGTTTGACGCCTGCGAAATCCGGGCGCAGGCTGCCTGCAAGCGGATTTGGAATTCATCATCGGGGGAGATCGAACCATGAAAACAACCTTTCGTGTCGTGTTGCTGGGCTCTGCCCTTGTGTCGGCAGGTGTGGCGCAGGCCGCTGATCCGGCCTCTTGTGCGGCCGTGCGGATGGCTGACCTGGGCTGGACCGACATTGTTCTGACCAACACCACCGCCGAGGTGATCCTGGCCGCCCTTGGCTATCAGCCGACCCAGACCCTGCTGGGGCTGGATGTGAGCTTTGTCTCGCTGCGCTCGGGCGAGATGGACATTTTTCAGGGCAACTGGCGGCCCGTGCAGGACACGCAGTACAAGGAATTCTTTGACGACGGTTCGGTCGAGGTTCTTGGCCAGAATCTGGCAGGGGCGAAATTCACGCTGGCCGTGCCGAAATATGTCTCGGATGCCGGGGTGAAAAGCTTTGCCGATCTGGATGCCCATGCCGAGAAGTTCGGCGGGAAGATCTATGCGATCGAGCCGGGGTCGAACCAGTCCCTTCTGGACATGATCGCGGCAGACCGGCACGGGTTGGGCGACTGGAAGATCGTGGAATCCAGCGAGGCGGGGATGCTCAGCCAGGTCAACAAGATGTATCCTGACGGCGACTGGGTGGTGTTTCTGGCCTGGGAGCCGCATCCGATGAACCTGAACTATGATCTGACCTATCTGGACGGCGGCGATGTGGAATTTGGCCCGAATTTCGGTGGGGCAACCGTGCACACCCTGTCGCGCAAGGGCTATGCCGCCGAATGCCCGAATGTGGCCAGGTTCTATTCGCAACTGGTCTTTGATCTGGA
This sequence comes from Paracoccaceae bacterium, assembly GCA_031371185.1. Taxonomy (GTDB): domain Bacteria; phylum Pseudomonadota; class Alphaproteobacteria; order Rhodobacterales; family Rhodobacteraceae; genus CAIYZT01. The sequence goes on from JANMJC010000600.1 coordinate 2,557, forward strand.
TTACGAAAATCAGGGCATGCAGAAGATCA
>JANMJC010000607.1:0-4666 GCA_031371185.1 Paracoccaceae bacterium
GCCGATGGTCGTGGTGATCAGCGAGACGCCGAAGTTGTCCACCAGGTTGTCGGTGACCAGCGTGCCGACGATGCTGACCAGCACGACGGCAAGCCAGTAGGACCAGGGCACATAGCGTTTCTGGCCGAACTGCAGCACGAGGGCCCCGATCAGGATGGCCGCCATGATCAGCGAGGTCGCCGTCAGGCCAAGCCCCAGATTGACCGCGAGGTAGTCGGCGGCGGTCTCGCCCATCGTCACGGCCATCAGCTTGATCAGCCAGAAATCCACGGTGACTTTCGGCACGCGGTTGATGGCCCGTTCGGGAAGGGCTGCAGCAGGGGTTTGCATCATGTCGTTTCCGTTGTTGGGGAAGTTCGCGGCGCTCATTTGGACACCAGGGCCAGGGCCTGCGCCGAGAATTCGTTGGCGCGCGTGTCATCATCCGCATTGCATCGCTCAAGCGCCTTGGTCTGAAAGCTTGTGGCGGCGGCCTGATCGGCGGCGGTCGCCTTTCCTTTCGCCAGACCGTCGGCCACCGACTTCAACAACACCTCGCAGGGCAGGGCGCGGCCGTTTTCGTCGGTGACGACGATGCCTGCCACAAGGGTGGCGGCAACGGGGGCGGCGGCCTTCGCGACCGGGCCGGTCAGCGTCGCCATCAGGGCAGTCAAGGTTGTGTCCACTTCTCGCGCGTCCGGTGGTGCGGCCCGAAGCGCGCCGAGTGCTGCATCGGCGGCATCGTCGATGGTGCCCCAGGCATTGCCATCCACCGCGCGCAGCGTCGCGGCCTGATCGTCCCAGGCCGTCTCGAAGTCGGTGATCCGGGTTTGCGCGGCTTTCAGATCACCCCTGGCCGCGATGGTCTGAACATCGCCGATAATCGCGCTGAAGGTCGAAAGGTCGCCCAGACCCGCAGAGGGGGTGGCGGTACTTGCGGCAACGCCCGGTCCGGCCGTGTAAAGATTGAAGGCGGTAAAGGCACCGACGGGCAGTGCGATCAGGGCTGTGGCCAATAGAAGTTGTTTCATGTCTCAGAGTTCCTCACGGGGGCGGTCCTGCCCCGTCTGAAGCCCGTATAGGGGCGTCGCCATACGGAAAACTTTCGGCAAACTTACAGATTTGTATGGGGGCGGCGACGTTTGTGTTAGGCCGCTGGTGCATTCAGACCGCATGGCACGACCTGCAACACCGAAAGACCCAGACCCGCATGCGTATCCTTCTGATCGAAGACGACACCTCGGCCGCCGACTATGTCGCGCGCGGTTTGACTGAAAACGGCCATGTCTGCGATGTCCTGGCGGATGGTACGGATGGGCTGTTTGCCGCCACGCGGGACAGCTATGACGTGCTGGTGGTGGACCGGATGATCCCTGGCCTTGACGGCCTGTCAATGGTGCGTGCCTTGCGGGCGGCCGGGCGCAAGACCCCGGTGCTGTTTCTGACCGCCCTTGGCGGCATTGACGACCGTGTCGAGGGGCTGGAGGCCGGCGGCGACGATTATCTGACCAAGCCCTTCGCCTTTGCCGAACTGCTGGCGCGGGTCAACGCGCTTGCCCGTCGCCCCCCGGTGCAAGAGGTGCGAACGGTGCTGAAGGTTGCTGATCTGGAACTGGATCTGATGCGCAGGCAGGCCTCGCGTGGCGGGCAGTCGATTGATCTTCTGCCCAAGGAGTTCACCTTGCTGGAGGTGCTGATGCGCAACGAAGGCCGGGTGGTCACGCGCACCATGCTTCTGGAACGGGTCTGGGATTTCCATTTCGACCCGAAAACCTCGGTGGTTGAAACCCACATCAGCCGGTTGCGCGCCAAGATCGACAAGCCGTTCGACCTTGCCTTGCTGCACACCTTGAAGAACATGGGCTACTCGCTTCATGCGCCCCGCTGATCTTTGGCGGCACAGCACGTTCCGGCTGGCACTGGGTGTCACCCTGGCCGTGCTTGGCGCCCTGATCCTGGTCGGGACGGTCGGCTACACGGTTCTGCACAGGCAGTTGGCCGACAGGCAGGATGCGCGGCTGCTGGAAATCTTCACGACCTTGCAGCAATCGGATGCCGCCGATCCGCAGGATCTGGTGGATGCCATTGCGGCCCGCATCACGGCAAGCCCCAGCTTCTCGACGGTCTTTCTGCTGCGCGCTGCGGACGGCCGGGTTCTGGCCTCCAACATCCGCGATGTGCCGATCCCCGCGGGCTGGTCCACCGTAGAGGCAGCTTTTCTGGGCGTGCAGACCGACTATCCCTACCGGATGTTCGCCGGGGACCTGAACGGCGATCATCTGGTCGTGGGGTTGAGCAACGCCGATCTGGATGATCTGTCCGAGATCATTCTGGCCGGCTTTGGCTGGTCCGCCTTGGCCGTCCTTGTCGCCGCCGTTGCTGCCGGGGCCTGGATTGCCGCCAGACTTCAGCGCCGGCTGACCGACGTGACCCTGACCCTGCAGCGCGTCGCAGGCGGCGATCTGTCGACCCGGTTGGCCGTGTCGGGCCGGGGGGATGACCTTGACCTGATCTCACACGAGATCAACCAGACTCTGTGCCGCCTTGGTGCGCTGGTCGATGCCATGCGTCAGGTCAGTGCCGACATCGCCCACGAATTGCGCACACCGCTGAACAGGCTGCGCATCCATGTCGAGCAGGCGGCACGCAACGCCGCCGTTCTTGCGCCGGTCGAAGACGATCTTGCCGCCGCCATCGCGCAAAGCGAGGCCATAGACCAGACCTTTTCCGCGCTGCTGCGCATCGCCCAGATCGAGGCCGGGGCGCGGCGCGAGAAATTCGCGCCGGTCGATCTTGCAGCCCTGCTGGGCGATGTCGGAGAGGTCTATGCCGAGGTGGCAGAAGATGCGGGCCAAAGCCTGCGGTGCGATCTGGACGGGGCCGCCTGGGTGATGGGCGACAGGGAACTGCTGACACAGGCCTTTGCAAACCTGATTGAAAACGCCGTCCGCCACTGCCCGCAAGGCACCGCCATCCGGTGCGAGGTTCGGGCAGAGGGCAACCGGGTGACGGCCTCGGTCCTGGACACCGGTCCGGGGATCCCTGCCGCCGAGCGTGAACTGGTGTTGCGCCGCCTGTATCGGCTGGAGAAAAGCCGGACCACGGAAGGCACCGGGCTTGGGCTTTCGCTGGTCAAGGCCGTCGCGGACCTTCACGGCGCCGGCCTTGCGCTGAGCGATGCCTTGCCGGGATTGAGGGTGGACTTGCAGTTTGCGCGGATCCTCGGCGCGGCGTGATGCGCCCGGGACAGGGCCCCACCTCTGCACTTTCCGCCGGGTCACAAGTCTGCAAGGGTGCGGCGGGGCGTCGAGGTTGCGGAAATGCGGGACGGCGACCCACAGACCCGAGATCGCCTGCAAGACTTTACCGGAGGCGCCACGATGCTTACCCCGTTCCGCAGCCAGATCCCGAAAGGCATCTGGATTCTGGGATTCGTCAGCCTGCTGATGGATGTCTCGTCCGAGATGATCCACAGCCTGCTGCCCTTGTTCCTGGCAACCAGCCTTGGGGCCAGCGCCCTTGTCATCGGGCTGATCGAGGGGCTGGCCGAAGCAACTGCCCTGATCGTCAAGGTCTTTTCCGGCGTTCTGAGTGACTGGTACGGACGTCGAAAAGGGTTGGCGCTGATCGGCTACGGACTTGGCGCGATCACCAAGCCGCTGTTCGCCGTGGCGCCGGGCGTGGGTGTCGTGCTGGCCGCGCGGTTGCTGGACCGGGTCGGCAAGGGGATACGCGGCGCGCCGCGCGATGCGCTGGTCGCCGACCTCGCCCCTCCCGATCGGCGCGGTGCGGCGTTCGGGCTGCGCCAGTCGCTGGATACGGTCGGGGCTTTTGCCGGCCCCTTGCTGGCGGTGGGCCTGATGCTGCTGTGGTCGAACGACTTTCAGGCCGTGTTCTGGGTTGCGGTCATTCCCGGCACGATGGCCGTGGCGCTGCTGGCTTTCGGGCTGAAAGAGCCGCAGGCCTCGCCCGGAGCCATCCGGCAGAACCCGATCCGGCGCGCCAGTCTTGCCCGACTTTCGGCCGACTATTGGCAGGTGGTGGCCATCGGTGCCGTCTTTACGCTGGCCCGCTTCAGCGAGGCGTTTCTGGTACTGCGCGCGCAGCAAAGCGGCATTCCCCTGGCAACGGTTCCGCTGGTCATGGTGGCGATGAACGCGGTCTATGCCCTGTCGGCCTATCCCCTTGGCCGCCTTTCCGATCGGGTCAGCCACAAATCCCTGTTGATCGGCGGTCTGATCCTGCTGATTGTGGCCGACCTCATTCTGGCCAGTTCCGCCCATTGGGCCGTGGTTCTGGCGGGTGTGGCGGTCTGGGGGCTTCATATGGGCATGACGCAGGGGCTTCTGGCCGTCATGGTGGCCGACACCGCCCCCGCCGACCTGCGCGGCACGGCTTACGGCTTTTTCAACCTGGTCAGCGGGTGTGCGCTTTTGATCGCAAGCCTTGTGGCGGGGTTGCTGTGGGACAGAGTTGGTGCCCCGGCGACATTCCTGGCGGGGGCGGGGTTCAGTGCGGCGGCCCTGATCCTGCTGTTGCAAAGCGGCGCAAGCCTGCCCGCCCTGCGCGGCGACTAAGGTTGCAGGGCCACAGCGCGGGCCCCTCCCTGCCCTTGAAGTGACCCGGGCAACCGAAAACCCGGTGGCCGAAACGCAAGCCTTCCGGGCTGATCCGAACAGCCTGTCGG
>JANMJC010000013.1:0-2325 GCA_031371185.1 Paracoccaceae bacterium
GCCATTGCCGGATGTGCCAGCGCTGGTCGGGCGGGCTGTTCCTGTGCTTCTCCGCCTCCGCGGTCGAGATCGTGGGCGAGGTCGCCCGCTATCAGTCCTCATCTTTCGCGGAACGCGCCTTCTGCCCGAAATGCGGAACGCATCTCTGGATGCGTGATACGGCCGAGGATGGCCCCTATGACCTGATGCCGGGCTTGTTCGACGAAGCCGCAGGCTGGCCGATGCGCAGCGAAATCTACACCGATCGCGCGCTCGCCTCGGTGAGCCTGGGCGGCGACCACCGACGCGCCACCCGCGCCGAATACGAAGCCAAGAACGCCCATATCGAAGGAGACGCGCCATGACCACCTTTGACACCCAATGGGTTGAAACCGAAGAGGCGCAGCGCAAGTGGTTGGCCGAGAACGGCCTTTACCGCGCCGAGGATGAGCATTCGTCCTGCGGCGTCGGTCTGGTGGTGTCGATCAGCGGCAAGCCGTCGCGCAAGGTGGTCCAGCACGGCATCGACGCCCTGCGCGCCGTCTGGCACCGGGGGGCGGTGGATGCAGATGGCAAGACCGGCGACGGGGCCGGCATTCATGTGCAGATCCCGGTCAAGTTCTTCTACGATCAGGTGCGCCGCACCGGCCATGAGCCGGACATGGCCAAGCTGATCGCCGTCGGCCAGATCTTCCTGCCGCGCACCGATTTCGGCGCGCAGGAACGCTGCCGCACCATCGTCGAAACCGAAGTGCTGCGCATGGGCTATTACATCTACGGCTGGCGGCATGTGCCGGTGAACACCGAATGCCTGGGCGAAAAGGCCAATGCGACGCGGCCCGAGATCGAGCAGATCCTGATCCGCTGCGACAAGGCCATCGACGATGAACAGTTCGAGCGCGAGTTGTACATCATCCGACGCCGCATCGAAAAGGCGGCGACGGCAGCGGGGATTCAAGGGGTTTACCTGTGCTCACTGTCCTGCCGGTCGATCATCTACAAGGGCATGATGCTGGCCGAACAGGTGGCGGTGTTCTACCCCGACCTGATGGACGAGCGGTTCGAATCCGCCTTCGCGATCTATCACCAGCGCTATTCCACCAACACTTTCCCGCAGTGGTGGCTGGCCCAACCCTTTCGCATGCTGGCCCATAACGGCGAGATCAACACGCTGAAGGGCAACGTCAACTGGATGAAAAGCCACGAGATTCGCATGGCCAGTTCTGCCTTTGGCGACATGGCCGAGGATATCAAGCCGATCATCCCCGGCGGTACGTCAGACTCTGGCGCGCTGGACGCGGTGTTCGAGGTGCTGGTCCGGTCGGGCCGCAATGCGCCGATGGCCAAGACCATGCTGGTGCCCGAAGCCTGGAGCAAGGCCACCACCAACATGCCCAAGGCCTGGGCCGACATGTATTCCTATTGCAACTCGGTGATCGAGCCCTGGGACGGCCCGGCGGCGCTGGCCATGACCGACGGCCGTTGGGTCTGCGGCGGGCTTGACCGCAACGGCCTGCGCCCGATGCGCTATGTCATCACCGGCGACGGCATGCTGATTGCCGGGTCCGAGGCCGGCATGGTGCCGATCGACGAAGCCACGGTGCGCGAAAAGGGCGCCTTGGGGCCGGGGCAGATCATTGCCGTCGATATGGCGGCGGGCAAGCTGTACCGCGACACTGAAATCAAGGACAAACTCGCGGCCGCCCAGCCCTATGGCGATTGGGTGGGCAAGATCGTTGACCTGAACGCGCTGTTGAAGGATGTGCCCGAAGCGGCGATGTTTTCGGGGGCCGACCTGCGCCGTCGCCAGATCGCAGCCGGTTACACCGTGGAAGAGCTGGAGCAGGTTCTGGCGCCGATGGCCGAAGATGGCAAGGAAATGATCGCCTCGATGGGCGATGATACGCCCGCCGCCGTGCTGTCGACGCAGTACCGCCCGCTGTCGCATTTCTTCCGCCAGAACTTCAGCCAGGTCACCAACCCGCCGATCGACTCGCTTCGCGAAGGCCGGGTGATGAGCCTGAAGACCCGCTTTGGCAACCTGCGCAACGTGCTGGACGAAAACTCGTCGCAGACCGAGATTCTGGTGCTGGAAAGCCCGTTCCTGGCCAACAGCGAGTTTGACGTGCTGGCCAAGCGCTTTGGCGCCCAGATCGCCTTTGTCGACTGCACTTTCGCGGTCAACGGTGGGCCCGACGCGCTGCGCAAGGGGCTGGAGCGGATCCGCGCCGAGGCCGAGGATGCCGTGCGCTCCGGGGCGGGCCAGCTTGTGCTGACCGACCAGCATCAAAGCGAGGCCAAGGTGGCCATGCCTATGATCCTTGCCACCTCAGCCGTGCACAGCTG
>JANMJC010000046.1:0-4902 GCA_031371185.1 Paracoccaceae bacterium
GTCGTGCGCCACAGATGCCCGCCGACCGGATAGTGCGGCACCAAATCGACCAGCCTTGCCGCAAGATCCGCCCGGGACGTGACGTAGCCTGCGCACCAAGTCGCCGCCACCCCTGTCGGCACCTCGGCGAACAGGTCTTGAACCCGGCCCGGCAATCCGGCAAAGCGTGCCGCAAGTCCGGGCTTCCACCCCATTTTCTCGGCCAGGCCCTTCGCCATCCGCCACCCCTTGCCCCCCGCCCATTCCGGGTGACTTTGCGGCAAGAATGTGTTAAAACCTTTTCAAATTCAATACTTACCCTGGAAGTTGCCCCCATGTTGATCGAAGCCACCACCCAGACGGTCGAAGGCAACGTTTATATCCTGACCGGAAACGATGACCTGCACATCGGCGTGGATGTCACGATCCGATCCACCTACAGCGATCCGGTCGCCCATACCGGAGCCGACGCGGTGATCGCCTGGACCGGGGTGCACACCATCACCGTCGACGGCACCATCATCGGCGAGGACGAAGCCATTAATTTGATTGGCGTTGATGCGGCGCAGACCGTGATCGTGAACGCGACCGGGGTGCTGAGGTCGGGCGGTGACGGGGTGGTCAATGATGCCGACGGAATCATCCTGGATGGCATCGGATCCTCGATTTCCAACGCCGGTCTGATCGATGCCTATGGCTCGGCGGCATCGTTGAATGTTCGCGAAGGCGGGACAACCAGCATCACAAACAGCGGAACCATGTCGGGGCGGGTGTCGGGGATTTGGCACAAGTTCGGGCTGGGAACCCTGGTTGTCACCAACACCGGCACAATCACCTCGCCGAATCATGCCATTCTGGGCGGCGATTCGGCTGACCTGATCACCAACCACGGCTCCATGTCGGGCGCGGTCGATCTGGGCGGGGGCAATGACATGCTGGACAATCGCGGCGGTCTGATTGTGGGGGCGATCACCGGCGGCAGTGGCGATGATCTGTTCTATCTGGGCACCACGGCCGAAACCATCGACGGCGGGCTGGGCGTGGACACGCTGAACCTGTCCTCTTACACCACCGGCGTCACCATCGACATGTTGACGCCGTCGCTGAACAAGGGGGCCGCCGCCCTGAACGACAGCTTCACCGGGATCGAGGTGGTTCTGGGCACCACCCGCGCCGATGTTCTGCGCGGCGATGCGGGCGACAACCTGTTCACCGGCAACGGCGGCGCTGACAAGCTGTCGGGCGGCGACGGGGCGGACACGCTGGAGGGCGGCGTGTCGAAGGATACCCTGACCGGGGGTGACGGGGCCGATGTGTTCCGTTTCGTCACCCTGACCGGGGGCGGGGATTTCGTCACCGATTTCAACTCGGGCACGGATTTCATCCATCTTGAGGGGTCGGTCTTCGGCTTTGGCACGGCATCGGGCGCTGTTTCGGCCAATGACTTTGTTGTCGCCGCGGACAATCTGGCGCTGGATTCCTCGGACCGGTTCATCTTCCGCAGCACCGACAGCACGCTGTGGTATGACAAGGACGGTTCGGGCCGCAAGGCCGCCGTGATGATCGCCGATCTTCAGGACGGTGCCAGCCTGGCCGTCACCGATCTTTGGCTGGTGTGACACACGCGGCCAGATGGCCCCTTCACAGGTCCCGGACCTTCCCCTAGGCTTGCCCCTTTTGGGGAGGGATTCCATGACCGACAGACCGCAAGGCTTTGACACCTTGGCCATTCACGCCGGGACCGCGCCGGATACGGCCACCGGCGCCCGACAGGTGCCGATCTATCAGACCACCGCCTATGTGTTCCGCGACGCCGACCATGCCGCGGCTCTGTTCAACCTGTCCGAGGTCGGCTACATCTATTCGCGCCTGACCAACCCGACCGTGGCGGCGCTGGCCAACCGTGTCGCGGCGCTGGAAGGCGGGGCGGGGGCCATCGGCTGTTCGTCGGGCCATGCCGCCCAGATCATGGCGCTGTTTCCCTTGATGGGGCCGGGCAAGAACATCGTCGCCTCGTCGCGGCTTTATGGCGGCACGATCACCCAGTTCAGCCAGACCATCAAACGCTTTGGCTGGTCGGCGCGTTTCGTGGATACCGACGATCTGGCCGCCGTGTCCAAGGCCTGCGACAAGAACACCCGCGCGATATTCTGCGAAACCATCGCCAATCCCGGCGGCTATGTCACCGACATCGCGGCACTGGCCAAGATCGCCGACCGCAAGGGCGTGCCCCTGATCGTCGACAACACCACCGCGACCCCCTGGCTGTGCCGCCCGATCGAATTGGGCGCGACGCTGGTCGTGCATTCCGCCACCAAATACCTGACCGGAAACGGCACCGTCACCGGCGGCATCGTGGTGGACAGTGGCAAGTTCGACTGGTCGGCCTCCGACAAGTTCCCGTCCCTGTCGCAGCCCGAGCCGGCCTATCACGGGATGAACTTTCACGCGGCTTTGGGCCCGATGGCCTTTACCTTCCACTCCATCGCCATCGGCCTGCGTGATCTGGGCATGACGATGAACCCGCAGGGCGCGCATTACACCCTGATGGGCATCGAAACCCTGGGCCTGCGCATGGCGCGGCATGTGGAAAACGCCCGCAAGGTGGCCGAGTGGCTGGAGGCCGATCCTCGGGTCGAATTCGTGTCCTTCGCGGGTCTGAAATCCTCGCCCTATTACCGGCGGGCCAAGCGGGTGGTGCCCAAGGGGGCGGGGGCGCTGTTCACCTTTGGCATGAAGGGCGGCTATGAGGCCTGCGTCAAGGTGATCAACAACGTCAAGCTGTTCAGCCATGTGGCGAATCTGGGTGACACGCGGTCGCTGATCATTCACTCGGCCTCGACGACCCACCGGCAGCTAAGCGAAGAGCAGCAGATCGCGGCCGGGGCCGGGCCATCGGTCGTGCGCCTGTCGATCGGATGCGAGGATGTGGCCGACATCATCGCCGATCTGGATCAGGCGATGACGACGGCGCTGGCCTGAGGCCGGCGAGGGGGTTTCGGCCCCGGGCACCCTGAAACGAAGGTCGGGCGGTCCTTTCGGGCCGCCCGACGCCAAAAGGGCCTAGTTGCCCAAGGTATAGGTGATCGTGACCGACGCCATCAGCCCGATCTGCCCGGACGCCACCGGCACCGCTCCGGCATCCGAGGCTTCGGCGCGGAACATCGGCATCGGGCTGCTATAGTTCGGCACTTCGGAAATCGACACAACGTCGCCCAGGGTCTGCCCCGCCGCCGCAACCAGAAGATCGGCCCGCGCCTTGGCATCGGCCACCGCCGCCTTGCGGGCGTCGTCCATCACCGGACGCGGGTTCGACATCTCGAAGGTGATGCCGTTCAGCGTGTTCGCCCCATCGGTGATCGAGGCATCCAGCAGCGTACCCAGTTTTGTCAGATCGCGCACCCGCACGTTCAGCATGTTCATCGCGGAATAGCCCGCAATCGTCGGCATCGACCCGGAATCATAGCCCACCCAGTTGGGGTTCAGCGACAGGTTCGAGGTTTGCAGATCGCGCTCTTCGACCCCGGCGGCGGTCAGGCGCGCAATGACGGCGGCCATGGCGGAATTGTTGGCCGCCATCGCCGCCGAGGCGGTGCCGCCATCGGTCGTGACCCCCAGCATGATGGTGGCCATGTCAGGCGTCGCCTGAACCGTGGCCTCGCCGGTGACGGTGATGGTGCCGCCATCGGCAAGAGCCATGGGGGCAAGGGGCAGGGCCAGACACAGGCCAAGGGACAGGGAACGGGACAGGGCAGCAAGGTGACGCATGAAAACCTCCTGAGGGTAATGCGGGTTCAATCCCTCCTTCTGACGCATCCCGGCGGCTATTCCTTGGGGAATATTTGGCTTTTTCTTTCTTTCGGCAAAAAACTGCTTTAGGAACAACGCGGGCGGCGGAGAAGTCTGCCGCTGGCCCCGCTTTGCTGTTAGACGGACCTTATGAAACCCGCATTTGCCCTAGATTTCCGCGACGGCGCCGTCGCTCTTTTGCACCGCACCGCGCGGGGCTGGATGGCTGTCGGTCAAACCGCCTTCGACAGCCCCGACCTTGACGAGGCGCTGGCCTTCCTGCGTTCGACCGCCCTGGGCCTGTCGCCGGGGGGGCTGGCCACCAAGCTGATCATCCCGGGCGACCAGATTCTGTATACCACGGTCCATGCCCCGGGCCCCGATGCCGCCAAGCGCCGCCGTCAGATCGCGGCGGGGCTGGAGGGGTTGACGCCCTATGCGGTGACGGATCTGGTCTATGACTGGTGGGGCAAGGGCGACGAGGTGCATGTCGCCGTCATCGCCCGCGAAACCCTGGCCGAGGCCGAGGCTTTCGCCCATCAGCACCGCTTCAACCCGGTGTCCTTTGTCGCCGTGCCCGACAACGGCCTGTTTCAGGGCGAGCCGTGGTTCGGCCCGACCTCGGTCGCGGCCTCGATTCTGGCCGCTGGTGAAAAAGTCGACCGCGATCAGGACCCGGTGCGGATCATGGGGCGCGACGCGCCGATTGCCGCCCCCCTCGCCGCCAAGGACCCCGCGCCCGAGCCCGTGCCCGAGCCCTTGCCCGAACCTTTGCCGGTGCCCGAACCTTCGCCGGTGCCCGCGCCCTTGCCCGAACCCGGGCCGCAACCCACCCCGATCCCGGTTCCCCTGCCCGAGCCCCCGCGCCCCGACCTGCCCGAGCCTTTCCCCCAAAGCCCGCCCGAGGTGGTCCCGCAGCCGGACCTGCCCCCCCCCGATGCGCCGGTCGAGATTCCGCAGGACCTGCCCGAAAACGAACCCTTCGCGCCGGACCCGACCGAAATTCCCTTCGATCCCGCGATGAAAGCCACCCCGGTCGCGCCAGCGGTTCCCGACGAGGCGCCGATAGCGCTGGACGTGGCCGATGAGGTGCCCGAGGACATGGGCTTTGCCCCGCCCCGGCGCGTCCCGGCC
>JANMJC010000056.1:0-3491 GCA_031371185.1 Paracoccaceae bacterium
TCACGCATCGGGCGGATCATCTGGCTGTGGCAGACATAACAACCTTCGCGGATGTAGATGTCGCGCCCAGCCAGTTCCAGCGGCGTATAGGGGCGAACCCCCTGGACCTTTTCAATCGTGTTCTGGATGAAGAACAGCGGCACGATTTCCACCAGCCCGCCGATGGTCACGACCACGAAGGACAGGACCAAAAGCAGCATCGCGTGGGTTTCGACGACCTTGTGTTTGTCAAGAAATGCCATTTTCCTGCCCTCCGGTCATTCAGCAGGAACGGCGTTGTTCGCATTCACCGCCGCTTTCGCAGGTTGACCGCGCACCGTCATGTAAAGGTTGTAAGCCATGATCACGCCCCCGGCCAGGAACATGGTCCCGCCCAGACCGCGAACCACGTTCATCGGGAACTTGGCGGCGACGGTGTCGGCAAAGGCGTTCACCAGGAAGCCGTTTGCATCCACTTCGCGCCACATCAGGCCCTCCATGATCCCGGTGACCCACATCGACGAGGCGTAAAGCACGATCCCGATAGTGGCGAGCCAGAAGTGCCACGAGACCAGTCTGAGGCTGTAAAGCCCCTCGCGGTTCCACAGGCGCGGGGTCAGAAAGTACAAGACGCCAAAGGTGATCATCCCGTTCCAGCCCAGGGCACCGGAATGGACATGGCCGATGGTCCAGTCGGTATAATGGCTCAGCGAGTTCACTGCCTTGATCGACATCATCGGACCTTCAAAGGTCGACATGCCGTAGAACCCGATCGACACCACCATCATGCGGATGATCGGATCGGTGCGCAGCTTGTCCCAGGCGCCCGACAGGGTCATCAGACCGTTGATCATCCCCCCCCAGGACGGCATCCACAGGATCACCGAAAACACCATGCCCAGGGTGCCGGCCCAGTCGGGCAGCGCGGTATAGTGCAGGTGGTGCGGTCCGGCCCAGATGTACAGAAAAATCAGCGCCCAGAAGTGGATGATCGACAGTTTGTAGCTGTAGATCGGCTTTCCGGCCTGCTTTGGCACGAAGTAGTACATCATGCCCAGAAAACCGGCGGTCAGGAAAAAGCCCACCGCGTTGTGGCCATACCACCATTGTGTCATCGCATCCTGCACGCCCGAAAAGACCGGAACCGACTGCGAGGAAAAGATCGATACCGGGATCGCCATGTTGTTGACGACATGCAGCATCGCCACGGTAACGATCATCGACAGGAAGAACCAGTTGGCCACATAGATATGCGGCTCGCGGCGGTTCCACAGCGTGCCGACAAAGACGACCAGAAAGGCCAACCAGACTACCGTGATCCAGATGTCGATGTACCACACCGGCTCGGCGTATTCGCGACCCTGCGATCCGCCCAGCACATAAGAGGTCGCCGCCAGGACGATCATCAACTGCCAGCCCCAGAACACGAACCATGCCAGGTTGCCGCCGAACAGCCGCACCGCCGAGGTGCGTTGCACGACGTAAAAGGCGCTCATGATCAGGGCGTTGCCGCAAAAGGCGAAAATCACCGCCGAGGTGTGCAAGGGCCGCAGGCGGCCAAAATTCAGGATCCCCATCGCCTCGATGTTCAGGGAAGGAAAGGCCAGTTGGAAGGCGATTGTCACCCCCACAAGGAAGCCGACCAGGCCCCAGACCGTGGTGGCGATCACCCCGGCGCGGATGACGCCGTCCAGATATTCACCAGACGGGTGAACCTTTGGTTCGTCCACCTGACGCAACTGCCACACGAATGTCAGCGCCGCGGCCAGCATGACCACGATGGCGTTCACCTGATAGGGCAGGTCATGGGCGTAACTGGCCGCGATAGCAGCCAGGACCGCGGTCACCCCCAATACGGCCAGTTTGACAAAGTCCCACATGGTTTCGTCCCTTCGCCTGTGGTTCCGGTCCGGACCCCGCGCCGCGCGCATGCGCGGTTCGACAGCCGCCCGAAAGCTTCTCGATTGTCTTTCCTTGTCGCAGGACGGCTTCACCGGCACATTGATCCAGATCAACCTGCGCAAAGGACGCAGTTGATCCGCATCAATGCAGGATCGCTTTTGCCATGGCATGCTGGCGCTTGTCGAAACCGGAGGTCTGCGATGAGCTACAAATCCATCTTGACGGTTGTCAGTACGGCCAAAGGGGCGCCGGCCGCGGTTTCTGCCGCCGCGCGTCTGGCGCAGGCGCAGGACGCCCATCTGGACATTCTGGTCCTGGGGGTAGACCGCACCCAACTGGGCTATTCCTACGTCGGAGCCGGGGCGATGGTGATGCCGCCCTCGCTGGACCATGCCGAGGACGACGCGCGTGAGGCCGAAGCGGCGGTTCGTGCGGCCCTCGGCGCCGAATCCGCCGATCTGCGGTTTTCAGTGGAAGGGATGGTCACCCAGATCGGGGCGCTGTCTGATCTGGTTGCACAACGCGCCCGCTTTGCCGATCTGGTGATCCTGCCGCGCCCCTATGGCGACGGTCTTGGCCCCGAGGCCGAGGCGATCCTGGAGGCCGCCATGTTTGCCGGCCGTGCCCCGATGATGATCCTGCCGGAGAAGGGTCTCATGCACGGCGGGCAGCCGCGCCGCATCGTGCTTGCCTGGAACCAGAGTGCCGAGGCGATGGCGGCCGCGCGCCAGGCACTGCCGTTCCTGAAGGCGGCGGATACCGTGTCGATCACCGTTGTCGATCCGCCAAACTATGGCCCTGAACGGTCAGACCCCGGCGGGCTTCTGTGCCAGATGCTGGTGCGCCACGGCGTCCATGCCGAGGTTTCGGTGCTGGCGCGCAGCCTGCCGCGCGTCTCGGACGTCTTGTCGCGCCACGCGCTAGATCTGGATGCCGACCTGATTGTCATGGGCGCCTATGGCCATTCGCGGTTCCGCGAGGCGATCCTGGGCGGGGCGACGCGCAACATGCTGGAGACGGCCGCGCTTCCGGTTTTCATGGCCCATTGACCATCTTCAGGGCAACCCGGTCAGACGGGCTGCCACATCGCGGATTCTTCCTGAATTTCCTTCAGGATGCGCTGCACAAAGACCGGCGCCTGCGACAATTGGCGCAGTTCCGGTTCCCGGCTGGCGGCAAGCAGCGATTTCGTGTCGTTCGGGACCAACTGCAAAAGACAGGGCGAACGCGCGAAAAGGCGCTTTGGATTGTGGCTGATGCCCGAAAGCTTGTAGCCCGGGTAGACGTTGCTGGACGGGCCATAGCCGGCGCGGAACGCTGTGAAAGCGTGAAAGCTTTGCCGCGCCACCCGGTCGATCGAGGCAAATCCTTCGCGCTGCATGAAATACTGCACGGTGCAGATCACCATCGGATAGCGGTAGCGTTTCATCCCCGGGTAGGCGCTTTCCAGAGATGCCCGGATCTTTCCAAGACGGCGGCCATTTTCGGTGTAGATGCGGATCAGGTTCTGTTCGACAAGGCCCCGCTCGACGGTCGACAGCATCCATTCGGAATAGATTCCATCCGGCAGGATCGAATGCGGAACCGGTTCCAGCCCGCCCACCAGATCG